>NZ_JBFBGK010000007.1:0-87679 GCF_040684615.1 Streptomyces sp. NPDC089919 | reverse complement strand
CGCCCACCGGTTTCGGGAAGGGGCGGGGTGGGGCTGGCTCCGCGCAGCGGCCGGGCGCGGGCCCGGGAGCCGCGCCTCAATCGCCGGCGGGGCTGGATGGGCGGGTCCCCGCCCCGGCGGACGCAAAAGGTGGGCGAGGCCCAGGTTTCGGGGCGCTGCCCCGGACCCCGCGCCTCAAGCGCCGGCGGGTCTGGATATGCGGGTCCCCGCCCCGGCGGACGCAAAGGGTGGGCCGGGCCCAGGTTTCGGGGCGCCGCCCCGGGCGCGGGGCCGCGCAGGGGGCGCACGGAAGCACGGCGGCGGCGGGCGGCCGCGAGGGATGCCGGTGGGGGCCGCACACGCCACCCCCCGCAGCCCCGCCGTGTGAGGCCCCCCGGGCCCGACGCGGCATCATGGAGGCCCGACGAAAGGAGCTGCTGTGGCAGCGGGAACCATCCGCTACTGGGCGGCGGCCAAGGCCGCAGCCGGTCTCGCGGAGGAGCCGTACGCGGCGCAGACGCTCGCCGAGGCGCTCGACGCCGCGCGCGAGCGCCACCCCGGGGAACTGGCGCAGGTGCTGAAGCGGTGTTCCTTCCTGGTCGACAGCGACCCGGTGGGCACCCGTGCGCACGACTCGGTCCGGCTCACCGAGGGCGGCACCGTCGAGGTCCTCCCGCCGTTCGCGGGCGGGTGAACCGGCCGTGACCGAGCGCCACCCCGACCCGGCGGACCCGCAGGACCCGTACTCCACGCAGACGTGGTCCTCGGAAACCTGGGACACCACCTACCAGCCCGCCGTCACCCCCGACCCGACCCGCCCCCGGCCCCCGGCCGGCCCGGCCGCCCAGCCCCCGTGGCCCGCCGCCGGCACGGACGCCCGCGCCCCGCGCGAGGACGCCTCCTGGCCCGCGCCCGGTACGGGCCCCCAGCCCCCGGCCGCCGAAACGCCGTGGCCCGCCGCAGGTACGGCCCCGCGCGAGGACGGCTCCTGGCCCGCGCCCGGTGCGGTCGCCCAGCCCCCGGCCGGCGAGGCCCCGTGGCCCACCGCCGGCACGGCCCCCCGCGAGGACGGCTCCTGGTCCCCGGCCGGCCAGACCCCGTGGCCCGCAGCCGGTACGGACGCCCGTACCCCGCGCCAAGACGGCTCCTGGCCCGCAGCCGGTACGGCCTCCCAGCCCCCGGCCGGCGAGGCCCCCTGGCCCGCAGCCGGTACGGACGCCCGTGCCCCCCGGGAGGACGGCTCCTGGCCGCAGGCCGGTGCGGGCTCCCAGCCCCCGGCCGGCTCGGGCCGGCGCGACGACGATTCCTGGTCGGCCCAGGCGCAGTCCCAGGCCCCGGTGGACGGCCGGTGGCCGGCGCCCGGGGCCGGTGACGGCGGGTGGCGTGAGCCCGGGGCGGGGGCCGAGGGCCGTTGGGCCGCGCCGGCTGCCGACGCGGGTCCCGCGGGGCCGGGCTGGTCCGCCCAGGGCGCCCCCGGTGCCGGGCCCGCCTGGGCCTCGGACGGGTCGGCGGAGGCCGGGGCCTGGCCGGCGGGCGGGGAGACCCGCCGGCCGGCCGCCGCGGACCGCGGCCGGCCCGCGCAGGCCGCCTGGCCGCCGGCCGGGAGCCCCGCCGCCGGCGACCGCCCGTGGCCGGACGCCCCGGCCGCCGCCTGGACCGGCGACGCCGCCCCGGCCGGCGGGTGGCCCCCGGCCGGGGCCGGTGAGCCCGGTTCCGACGCCGCCCTGGGCGGCGTACCGGCCCAGCACACGCCCTGGCCCGAGCGCACCCCGGCCAGGCCCTCCTGGGCCCAGTCCGGCCCGGACACGTCCGGGGGCACCCCGTACGAGCGGCCCGCCGCGGCCGGCCGGCACCGGGGCGCGCCCACGCCCTCCGAGGGCGACGACCTCTACCAGCGCCTCGCCCCGGACACCGCCGGGGAGCCCGGCTACCCGGCACCCGGCACCGGACCCGCGTCGGAGACCGCGTACCTGCCGCCCGTCCGCGAGGACGACGGGACCGGTTCCGGCTACCCGGCCCCCGTGCCCGACGCGGGTGCGGAGACCGCGTACCTGCCGCCGGTCCGCGAAGGCGACGGGACCGGTTCCGGCTACCCGGCCCCTGCGCCGGACGAGGGTGCGGAGACCGCGTACCTGCCGCCGGTCCGTGAGGACGACGGCCGGACCGGTTCCGGCTACCCGGCCCCCGTGCCCGACGCCGGTGCCGAGACCGCGTACCTGCCGCCCGTCCGCGAGGGCGACGCCGCCGGGTACCCGGCGGGCGGCCCGGAGGGCGACTCCGCTGCCGGCGGGCCGGCGTACTCCTCGCCCGTGACGATGGGGAACACGCGGATAAAGGATCCGCAGGAGGCCCGCGCGCAGGGGCGGTCGCCGATCATCGACCCCGGGCCGCAGTCGGCGCTGCTGACCGCCGGGCTCGGCGTGCTGCTGGCGGGGGCCGCGGCCGTGGGCCAGTACGCGCTGCTGCTGCCGCTGGTCGCGCTGCAGGCGCTCACCGCGGCCGGCTGGTTCCGGCTCAACGGCATGTGGCCGGCCCGTCAGGGCATCGCCCTCGCCTTCCTCGGCGGGCTGGTGGCCGACGCGGCCGTGCTGGCCACCGACCGCGGTCCGGCGGCGGTGCTCGGCACCCTCGGCGTCTGGGTGCTGCTCACCCTGGTCCTCCAGCTGCGCAGCCACGCCGACCCCGACGAGCGCGTCTACGGCCTGATGGCCAGCGTCGCCTCGGCCGCGCTGGCCGTGATCTGCGCCGGTTACCTGGCCGCCGACCACGCCGCGGTCACCGCCGGGGCGCTGGCCGTGGCCGTCGCGGCCGTGGTGCGGTCGCTGCCGCTGCCGCCGGCGGCCTCCGTCACCGCCGCCCTGCTCGCCGCCACCGGCGCGGGCGTGGCGGCCGGCGGGGTCACGGACCTGGGCGCGGGCGCCGCGCTGGTCGGCCTGGGCGCGGGCGTCTGCGCGCTCATCGGGCTCCGGGTCGCGGCGTACGACTACCCGTCGAAGTTCGTGCACATGACCGCGGGCGTCGCGCTGCCGCTGGCCGCCGCCGCCCCCGCGGTGCACCTCCTCGGCCGGGTGGTCGCCGGCTGACACGGACCGGCGGCCGGGGAACCGCCCACCGGTCCCCGCACGTCCGCACAACGGACGGCCGACCGTGCGGACGGCCCGATCGCGTGGACGGCCGACGTGCAGGGACGGCCCGACCGCCGGGTCGGGCGCCGGAGTGGACGGCGGCCGACCGGAAGGCGGCCGGACGCCCGGTGGGGCGGACGCCGGTCCGGCGGACGACCGCCGGTCCGCCCGACCGGCCCGCCGGCCGGTCAGCGTCCGGTCACCGACCGGACACCGGGCGATGCCAGGGCATCAGACGGGCCGCACCGGGCAGCCGGACCACAGGCCCCGGCCATCGGGGGCCGGCCGACCGGCCGGCGGCGGCCACGGGAAGGGCGGCCGCCGGTCGCCCGGATGCAGGCGAGCGGGCCCCGCGCGGCGGTGGTCCGGGAGGACGACAGGCCGGTCCGGGGCATCCGGGCCGGGCCTACGACGGGGGATCGGGAGAACCGGTGCGTGCACTGCGGATCACACTCATAGTCTGCGCGGTCCTGGCGGGCCTGCTGCTGGCCGCCGACCGGCTGGCGGCGGGGTACGCCGAGGACCGGCTGGCCGACCGGGTCGGCTTCAGCGAGGGCACGCCCGCCAGCACCGACGTGGACATCAAGGGCTTCCCGTTCCTGACCCAGCTGCTCGACCACCGCCTCGACGAGGTGGACGCGAAGCTCGCCGGCGTGGAGGCCACGGCCGGCGGCCGGCGGGTGCTGATCACCGAGCTCACCGCCGCCTTCCACGACGTGAAGCTGAAGGACGGCTACTCCGGTGGCACCGCCGCCCGCGCCGATGGGCGGGTCTTCCTCTCGTACGCCGACCTCACCGCGGTCGCCCAGGACGGCGTGACGGTCGCCTACGGCGGCGCCCCCGGCAAGGTGAAGGTCACCGCGAGCATCGGGGTCTTCGGCCGCACCCTGTCCCGCAGCGTGATCTCCACGGTCACCCTGGCCCCCGGCAACACCGTGCGGGTGCGCGCCGAGCACGTGCCGGGCGAGGGCATCCCCGGGCTGGAGGAGCTGATCCGCGGCAAGACGGACTTCGACCGCCCGGTCGAGGGGCTGCCGGCGGGTCTGGACGTGGTCTCGGTCACCTCGGACGCGGACGGCGTCCGGGCCGTCCTCAAGGGCACCGGCGTGGCGCTCGGCGCCCGCTGACGGCCCCGGCGGGCCCCCGGGGATCCACCCGCGCGGGTCCGGACCCGCCCTCGGGAATCCCTCGTGGCCGCATAGTGAGACGGTACGGTCCGCACCTCAGATGAATCCAGGACGCCCAGGTGGGACAAGGGCTCGGGGGGCTTCGGAAGGGCTCTTCCATCCCATTATTCGGACGATCCCGTCTCACTATATGAAGCACCGGTGACAGCCCCACCGAATCGTCCCTACGATCCCTACCTATGAAGCGACAGGCGGACCTCACGAAGCGGCGGGCAGTAGACCTGTGCCGCGTCGCCGCCATGCTCTGTCGCTCCATGTGAGCGATCCGGTAGCGCTCACGCAAGCGCACCCGCTCCCCGTCCGGCCGTACGCATCTCACGGCCGATCCGCGCGCATCCGACGCGAACCGCACTCCCGTCATCCGGTCGGCCTCCCCGCAGACCCGGAGCACGGACGCCCGAGCGCACCCGCAGCGAAGCCCGCGCACCGCAGCACCCGCACAGCCCGCCGCACACTGCCCCGGAGGAGAACACCATGAGCCGCAGCGACGTCCTCGTCGACGCCGACTGGGTCGAGGCCCACCTCGACGACCCCAAGGTCGTCGTCGTGGAGGTGGACGAAGACACCGCCGCCTACGACAAGAACCACATCCGCAACGCCGTCCGGATCGACTGGAAGCAGGACCTCCAGGACCCGGTCCGCCGCGACTTCGTGGACCAGGAGGGCTTCGAGGCCCTGCTCTCCCGCAAGGGCATCGGCAACGACGACACCGTCGTCCTCTACGGCGGCAACAACAACTGGTTCGCGTCGTACGCCTACTGGTACTTCAAGCTGTACGGCCACCAGGACGTCAAGCTCCTCGACGGCGGCCGCAAGAAGTGGGAGCTCGACTCCCGCGACCTGGTCGACGGCACCGAGGTCCCCGAGCGCGCGGCCACCGCCTACAAGGCCCAGGCCCAGGACACCTCGATCCGCGCCTTCCGCGACGACGTCGTGGCCGCCATCGGCGCCCAGAACCTGGTCGACGTCCGGTCGCCCGACGAGTTCAGCGGCAAGCTGCTCGCCCCGGCGCACCTCCCGCAGGAGCAGTCGCAGCGTCCCGGCCACGTGCCGAGCGCCCGCAACATCCCGTGGTCGAAGAACGCCAACGACGACGGCACCTTCAAGTCGGACGACGAGCTCAAGGCCCTCTACGAGACCGAGCAGGTCGACCTGGCGAAGGACACCATCGCCTACTGCCGGATCGGCGAGCGCTCCGCGCTGACCTGGTTCGTGCTGCACGAGCTCCTGGGCCAGGAGAACGTCAAGAACTACGACGGCTCGTGGACCGAGTACGGCTCCCTGGTGGGCGTGCCGATCGAGCTCGGCGCCAACAAGTAAGACCGCCGCTTACCGCGGAACCTCTCTAGGACAGGACAGAGAACATGTGTGGAGCGCAGATCGGCGGACCGGACGTCTCGACGCTGAAGCCGGGCGAGACGGCCATCCAGGGCCAGGTGACCAAGGACGGTGAGCCCGTCTCGGGTTACGTCCGCCTGCTGGACTCGACGGGCGAGTTCACCGCCGAGGTCCCGACCTCGGCCACCGGCCAGTTCCGCTTCTACGCCGCGCAGGGCGAGTGGACCCTCCGGGCCCTCATCCCGGGCGGCACCGCCGACCGCAAGGTCGTCGTCACCGAGACCGGCAGCCTGACGGACGTCGCCATCGCCGTCTGAGGCACCGATCGACCGGCCGGAGGGCCGCACCCCAGGGGGTTGGACGCCACTGGACGGGGTGCGGCCCTCCGTGCCGTTCCGGGCCGTGCCGCCGTTCCCCGGCCCGGTCCGCGGACCTACGCTGGAGGTATGTACGCCCGGCGCCGGCGCGCCTACTTCCTGATGATGGGCGGATGCCTGTTCCTCTTCGTCTCCGCCTGGTCCTTCGTGCGCCTGTGGTCGGTGCCGGCCGCGGTGGCGATGTGCGTGGTCGCGATGGTCATCCCGCCGGTGGCGGCGATGGTCGCGAACCGGCGCGGCCCCGAGGACCGCTGGTGGGACGACCCGTCGGGGGACCCGAAGTCCGACGAGTGGTGGGACGAACTGGACGGAAAGCGGCGTCGCGACGAATAGCGACCGCAACGATCCGGCCGTAGATCAAAATGTGATCGGTTTTGGCGTAAATCTGGTCGTCCTCTCATGGTTTCGTGGATGAACAGGTCGTGAGACCTGCGCAGACACGTCCTGTGGGGGGACCTCTTGGAAGCAGAACCGCTGGATCCGGTACGTCCGGAATTCCCGGAAGTGAACGAAAAGCCGCCGCGGCGCCGGGGTCGCACCACCGCCCTGATCGCAGCCGCCGCGGTGCTCGGCGCCCTGGCCGGCACGGCCACCGGGTACGCCGTCCAGTACGACCGCGAGCCCACGCCGCTGCCCCCGCTGGCCCAGCCGGGCCTGCGCCACGCCGCCCCGAAGCCGGCCACCGCCGCCACCACCTTCCGCTCCGTCAACGCCAACCGCTGGCACAAGACGGAGGGCGACCTGCGGGAACTGCTGGTGCCGGCGCCGAAGGGGGCGACGAAGTCCCGCTCGGGCTACGAGCCGGTGCCGGTCTTCGCGGCCGAGTTCTTCGACCACCCCGGGCCGATGCTGAAGAAGGTCCTGGCCGCCGACCTGCGGCGGGTCGCGGAGTCCGAATGGGCCGAGAACGACCGGCGCTACGTGCACATCCGGCTGCTCCAGTTCCGGGACTACCGCGAGGCGGAGCACTTCCAGGAGAGCCAGTCCGAGTACATGGCGGACGAGGACCACGCGCACACGCTCGGCAGTCCCATACCCGGGGTCCCGGCGGACAACGGCCTGGCCTGGGTCTTCGCCGAGGCTGATACGAAGCCCGGGTACCTCCCCTACCGGTGGGCGCGGGCGATCGCCCGGAGAGGCGACGTCGTCATGGACCTCTGGGTCGGCGACAACCGGGGCAGCATCCCCCAGCGCGACGTGATCTCGCTGGCCAAGAGGCAGTTGGAGCGTCTGTGAACCGTCGCACCGCCGTCACCGGCGCTGTCGGCATGCTCGTCCTGGCCGCCCTCGTGGGCGGCGGGGTCTGGAGCGTGGACCGGCTCGACCAGGCCGATCGCACGGCCGTCACGCGCTACTGGAGTGCGACCGACCCCCTTCCCGTTCCCGCGGCGCCGCCGACCGTACCGGCCGGACCCATGACGGGTCTGCTGCTCCCCGTACCGGACGGCTACGAGCCGGGGCCCGACGTGGCAGAGGAGAGCAGCAGCGAGTTCGCCGTCTCGGGACCGCTGGCCGCAGCACGCATCAGAGACGGCGGGCAGGGCCTGGAGGCCGCCGAGCGTGCGGCCCTCGACCGGATGGTGCGCAAGCTCAAGCTCAAGGGGACCGTGGCCCGGACCTACCGGGACATGACGGGTGTCCTGGGCGCCGAGATCCGGCTCACGCAGGCCGACGGCCGGGGTCTGAAGGACTTCGACAGCTACGCGCAGGAGCTGTTCAAGTTCCTGCGCGGAATGGGCGGCAAGTCGCCGAAGGTCCCGGGGCACCCGGAGGCCAAGTGCTACCTGCTCCCTCTGGAGAACGTCCAGGGGAAGGCGGAGGACGGGGAGAAGGTCGTCTCGATGACCTGTTCCGCCTACCGGTCCGGGACGCTGGTGTCGCTGTCCGCCTACGGCCCGGAACCGTTCCAGGAGAAGGACGCCGTGGAGCTGCTGGTCAAGCAGCTCGACCGCCTGCAGGCACCGGGGGAGTCCGTATGACCGACCAGAAGACCGGCACGTCCCGGTACGGAGCAGTGGGCGAGCCGGAGCTCGTGGGGGAGCCGGCGGTCCCGCAGGCCCCACCGCGCGACCGCCGCCGGGCGCTGCGGGCCCTGGCCCGCTGGACGGCCGCCGTGGTCGTCTTCGGCGCGGTCGGGGCGGGCGTCGCGCACGGGATCGCTGAGCGCGAGCGGACCGATGTTCCAGGTCTGCGGACGCTGGGCGACGGCCGGTGGGCGTATCCGCGCCTGGCCCGGCCGGTGCTACCAGCCGGTGCTCCGCTGCCCTTCGCCGAGGACAACGCGTTCGGCGTCCACTACGCAGGACTGGAGGGACTGCTCCTGCCTGCGCCCGACGGCGCGAAGCCGGTGGCCGTGACCGCGACCCGGGACGGCTTCGCAGCGCAGTTCGCTGCCGGTTCCTACCGGGACGACCTGCGGCAGGAACTGGTCGACAACGGGCTGCGGCAGGTCGCTTCCCGATCGTGGAGCACGCCGGACGGCACCCGCACCCGGATCGACCTGCTGCGCTTCCCGTCCAACGGGTTCGTGAACGCGTCCCCCCGGTGCGGCACGTCCATGAAGCTGAGCGGCGCCGAGGCGCTGGAGCCGGACCTCGACTGGGACGGGCTCCGCCAGCAGATGCCCGCCCCCGGAGAGGCGCGCATCCGGCTCTACCGGGAGGCCGCGCCCACCGGTCCCGAGCAGACGCGTGCCGCCTGCCTGGAGGTCGGCGACGTCCAGGCCCTGATCACGATGACCCGCAAGGGGCCGGTTCCCCTGATCCCCTTCCACCAGGCGGTGGTCCTCCAGGACCAGCTGCTCCGCTGATCCGGCCCCGCAGAGCGCAGCGGCACCCGTACGGCCAACCTCACAGAGAGCGTCCGGCCCCGGCCCGATAGGCTGGGGCCGGCCCTCCCTCCGGCCGTCGCGAAGGCGCGCGGCCGGGGACCCCACCGAATCGTCCGAGGAGCACCCCGTGCTTGAGGCAGTCTTCACCTCCCTGCTGGTCCTGGTCTGCGTCGGCGTCCTCGCCTTCTCCGCCCTCGCCGTGAAGAAGCTGTACCAGGGTCAGCGCTGACCGCCCCGGAACCCCTCTCCGCACCCACAGATCGCCTGAGCTGCTCATGATCCAGATCCCGTCCGACCTCAAGCCGGACCTCGTCCCCCTCGCGTTCCTCCTCGGCACCTGGGAAGGCGCGGGCGTCTTCGACTTCCCCGGCGACGAGAAGTGCAACTTCGGCCAGGAGGTGGTCTTCTCCCACGACGGCCGGGACTTCCTGGAGTACACCTCGCACACCTGGGTCCTCGACGCCGAGGGCAACAAGGTGCGGCCGCTGGAGTCGGAGTCCGGCTTCTGGCGCATCGACAAGGACCGCAAGGTCGAGATCGTGATGGTCCGCGACCAGGGCGTCGTCGAGGTCTGGTACGGCGAGCTGGCCGACCAGAAGCCGCAGATCGACCTCGCCACCGACGCCGTCGCCCGGACCGCCGCCTCCGGTCCGTACAGCGGTGGCAAGCGCCTCTACGGCTACGTCCACGGCGACCTGATGTGGGTCGGCGAGAAGGCCACCCCGGACGTCGAGCTGCGCCCGTACATGTCGGCCCAGCTCAAGAAGGTCGTCACCCCGGAAGAGGTCGCCGAGATGGCCCGCAACCTCCCGGACATGCCGGACGACGGCATCGCCTTCTTCCGCTGAGCCCCACCGGCCGCGGTCGAGCGCCTGCTCGCACACGAACGTCTCCCGAAGGGGGACCGGGCCCGTCCCGGTCCCCCTTCGGCGCGCTTACACTGGCCCCGTGGTGAGCACCGACTGGAAGAGCGACCTGCGGCAGCGCGGCTACCGGCTGACCCCGCAGCGCCAGCTTGTCCTCGAGGCGGTCGACGCCCTCGAGCACGCCACCCCCGACGAGATCCTGGCGCAGGTGCGCAAGACCGCCTCGGGCGTGAACATCTCGACGGTCTACCGGACCCTGGAGCTCCTGGAGGAGCTCGGGCTGGTCTCGCACGCCCACCTCGGGCACGGCGCCCCGACCTACCACCTCGCCGACCGGCACCACCACCTCCACCTGGTCTGCCGGGACTGCTCCGAGGTGATCGAGGCGGACGTGGAGGTGGCCGCGGAGTTCACCGCCGGGCTGCTCGCGGACTTCGGCTTCGAGACGGACATGAAGCACTTCGCGATCTTCGGCCGGTGCCGGGAGTGCGCCGCGAAGCACCGGGCCGCCCAGGACCGGGCGGCCCCGTCGGAGGGCTGAGCCCCCGACGTAGGATCGGCCGTATGACCAGCCTCGCCAGCCCTCTGCTGTCCCTGCCCGGCGCCGTGCCCGCCGAAGGCCGTGACGAAGCCGTCGCGGCGCATTACGGAGACCTCTTCCGGGAGCAGCGCGCCCTCGCCGAGGGCCGTGGATTCGTCGACCTCTCGCACCGCGGCGTGATCACCGTCACCGGCGCCGACCGGCTCTCCTGGCTGCACCTGCTCCTCACCCAGCACGTCAGCGAACTGCCCGCGGGCCTGGCGACCGAGGCGCTGATCCTCTCCGCCAACGGCCACATCGAGCACGCCCTCTACCTCGTCGACGACGGCGAGACGGTCTGGGCGCACGTGGAGCCCGGCACCCAGGAGGCGCTGGTGGCCTACCTGGAGTCGATGAAGTTCTTCTACCGCGTCGAGGTGGCCGACCGGACCGCCGACCTCGCGGTGGTGCACCTGCCGGCCGGCTCGATCGCGGGCCCCGGCGAGGAGCTGGCCGTCCGCGAGACGCCGTACGGCCGGGACCTCTTCCTGCCGCGCGCCACCCTGGAGGGCTTCGCGGCCGGCCACGGCCCGGCGGCCGGCCTGCTGGCGTACGAGGCGCTGCGGGTGGAGGCCCACCGGCCCCGGCTGGGGCTGGAGACCGACCACCGGACCATCCCGCACGAGCTGGGCTGGATCGGCACCGCCGTGCACCTCCAGAAGGGCTGCTACCGCGGCCAGGAGACCGTGGCGCGCGTCCACAACCTGGGGAAGCCGCCGCGCCGGCTGGTCTTCCTGCACCTGGACGGCAGCGACGTGCTGCTGCCCCCGCACGGCACGCCGGTGCGGCTGAAGGCGGACGGCGAGGAGGGCCGCCAGCTCGGCTTCGTCACCACCTCGGCCCGCCACCACGAACTGGGCCCGATCGCCCTGGCCCTGGTCAAGCGGAACGTCCCGGTGGACGCGGAGCTGCTGGCGGGGGCCACGGCCGCCGCGCAGGAAGTGGTCGTCGCGCCGTAGCGGCGCACCTCCCGCGGAGCCCCCGGCCCGGTGCCGGGGGCGCCGTCGCGCCTCAGACCTCCACGAGGACCGTGAACGGCCCGTGGTTGGTCAGCGAGACCCGCATGTCCGCCCCGAAGCGCCCGGTCTGCACGGTCGCGCCCAGCGCCCGCAGCTGCGCGACCACCTCGTCGACCAGCGGCTCGGCCACCGGCCCGGGCGCCGCCGCGTTCCAGGTGGGCCGGCGGCCCTTGCGGGCGTCTCCGTAGAGGGTGAACTGCGAGATCACCAGCAGCGGTGCGCCGTTGTCCGAGCAGGACTTCTCGCCCTCCAGGATCCGTACCGACCAGAGCTTGCGGGCCAGCTGGGCCGCCTTCTCCGGGGTGTCGTCGTGTGTCACCCCCACCAGGACGCACAGTCCCTCACCGACGATCTCGCCGACCGTCTCCCCGGCCACCACCACGCTGGCGCCGTCCACTCGCTGTACCACTGCTCGCATACCACTTGTGTAGCAGGAGTGCACCCGTCTGGGGCCGATCGGGTGGTGTACACCTGCACCGGCACCGGGGGGAGTGGCACGATGCACGAAGGCCGTGCGCCCGAGCGAGGGGACATGAATGGTGATGAGTTCTTCCGGTAGCGGTCAGCCCTCCGGTCCCGTGCCCACGGCCGCGCGCCCACCCGCCCAGCGCAGTGCCGACCGGCCCGCCGGGGGCCCGCCGGCCGACCTCTCCGGGCCCGGTCTCGCCCGTCCCGACCTGGCCGTCCTGCGGCTGCCGGAGCTGCGCACCCTGCGCCGGGACGCCCAGCGGGACGAGGCGGACCTCAGCTACGTGCGCCGGCTGCTCCAGGGCCGGATCGACATCCTGCGGGCCGAGCTGGCCCGGCGCAGCGACCCGGAGGCGCCGGTGGTGGACCGGCTCTCGGAGATCCTGGCCGACGCGCCCTCCCGGCGCAGCGCCTCCGCCCGGCACGTCACCCTGGGCACCCCGCACGGCGAGGAGTACCGGCTGCTGGCCGCCGAGATGCTCGCCGACGTCGAGCTGTCCGACCTGGCCGCCCGGACGGACGAAGAGCTCCACGACGGCCTGGGGCGGCTGGTCCGCTACGAGCAGCAGGTCTCGCGGCGCCGCAGCGCCCTCCAGCACACCGCGGACGACTGCAGCGCCGAGATCACCCGCAGGTACCGTGAGGGCGAGGCGCAGGTGGACGACCTGCTCGCCTGATCCCATCGCGACGGTTGCTCCCTGGAGGGTCCCCCCGATGAACGGTTCCGTGACGCAGGCCGGTGCGGCCGGCGGGATACCCGCGCCGCCGGTGCTCGCCGAGGTGGTGCGGTCCGGCTTCACCGAGGGCCACCACCGCGGCTCGCTGGTGGTGCTGGCCGCCGACGGCTCGGTGGAGTTCGCCCTGGGGGACGTGGACCGGCCGGTCTTCCCGCGGTCCAGCAACAAACCCCTCCAGGCAGCGGCCGTCCTGCGGGCCGGGCTGCCACTGGCCGGCGAGCGGCTGGCGCTGGCCGCGGCCAGCCATTCGGGCGAGGGCTTCCACCTGGAACTCGTCCGCAGGATGCTGGCCGAGCACGGGCTGGCCGAGTCGGACCTGCAGACCCCGCCGGACCTGCCGCTGGACCCGGTCGAGGCGGAGGAGTACCTGGCCGCGGGCGGCCACCGGGAGCGGGTGGTGATGAACTGCTCCGGCAAGCACGCCGCGATGCTCGCGGCCTGCGCGCACAACGACTGGGACCGCGCCTCCTACCTGGACCCGGCGCACCCCTTGCAGCGGCTGGTGCACGAGCTCGTCGAGGAGGCCTCCGGGGAGCCGGTCGCGGCCACCGGTACCGACGGCTGCGGGGCCCCGCTGATGGCCGTCAGCCTCACCGGACTGGCCCGCGCCTACCGGCACTTCGTGCTCGCGGAGCCCGGCAGCGCCGAGCGGCGGGTGGCGGACGCGATGCGCGCCCACCCGGAGTACGTGGCCGGCACCCGCCGTCCCGACACCTGGCTGATGCGCGAAGTTCCGGGCGCGCTCTCGAAGATGGGCGCGGAGGCGGTGCAGGCGGTGGCGCTGGCCGACGGCCGGGCGCTGGCCTTCAAGGTCGACGACGGCTCGCTGCGGGCGCTGGCCCCGGTGCTGGGCCGGGGGCTGGAACTGCTCGGGGTGGACGCGCCCGTGCAGAAACGTATCGGCGATGCGCCGCTGCTCGGTGGCGGCCGCCGGGTGGGTGAAATTCGGGTGACGTTCTGAGCGGCGGCGTCCTAGCGTGGCGGGATGAGCGCTGACGTACGGCCCCCGCTGGAGTCCGAGATCCAGCACTGGATGGAGACGACCCAGGCCGGGTTCCTCAATCCGCCCGTGATGACTCCCGAGGACGCCGCGCAGCGGCTCGAGCACTCCGATCTGACCCGCCTCCAGGGCGCGTTCGACTCCGACACGGGCCGCTGCGTGGCCACCTTCCGGTCCTTCGCCCAGCAGGTGACCGTGCCGGGCGGGGCCGCGGTGCCGGCCACCGCGGTCTCCGCGGTGGTGGTGCTGCCCACGCACCGCCGCCGGGGCCTGCTGCGCGAGATGATGGGCCGGGACCTCGCGGCCGCCCGGGCCCGCGGCGAGGTGCTGGCCACCCTCATCGCCGCCGAGTACCCGATCTACGGCCGGTACGGCTTCGGCCCGGCCACCTCGCTGACCGAGTGGCGGGTGGAGGTCGCCCGCACCGGCCTGGACCCGAAGTGGCACGCCCCGGTGGACGGCGGCCGGATCGACCTGGTCGACGGCGCCGTGGTCCGCAAGGAGGGCCCGGCCCTCCACGACCGGCTGCGCGCGCGGCAGCCCGGCGTGGTCGACCGGGACGCCCGCTGGTGGGACCTGCACACCGGCGCGGCCCGGATGTCCCACGCGCCCTTCACCGAGCCCTTCTACGCCCTCTACCGCTCGGCCGCGGGCGAGGTCGAGGGGCTGGTGACCTACCGGGCGGACGACAAGTGGACCGACGCCAAGGTCCCGGCCAACACCGCCACGGTGAAGGACCTGATCGCGACCACCCCGGCCGCCGAGCGGGCGCTGTGGCACTTCCTGTGCTCCATCGACTGGATCCAGTACGTCCGCACCGGCTACCGCGCCCCCGACGACCTGCTGCCCGACCTGTTCCCCAACCCGCGGGCGGCGGCCGTGGTCAGCTCCGCCGACTGGCTGTGGGTGCGCGTCCTGGACGTCGTACGCGCCCTGGAGGCGCGGACGTACGAGTCCGAGGGCACGCTCGTGCTGGAGGTGGCGGACCCGGCCGGGCCGGCCGGCGGGCGCTACCGGCTGACGGTGACGGGCGAGCGCGGGGCCTGTGCGCCGACCACGGACGAGCCGGACCTGGTCCTGGGCGTCGGCGAGCTGAGCTCCCTCTACCTGGGCGACCGGTCGGCGGTGCGGCTGGCGGCGCTGGGCGCGGTCACCGAGCGGACCGAGGGGGCGGCGGCGCGGGCCGACGCGCTGCTGCGGACCGCCCGCCGGCCGTGGTGCCCGGACATCTTCTGAGGGCCGGAGGAGGGCCGGACGGGGGCCGGACCGGACGGGTCGGCTTCCGGCCGGCCCGGCCTGCGGTCGAGCCAACCCGCAGACGCGCTCGACAAGTTCTCGAGCCGGGCGCTGTCACAATCGGCCGGGCCGTCCCGTCATACGGAGTGAACGTAACCGATGATGGTCCGGTGATCTTAAGGTCGGACGGACGAGGGACGGAGCCCGCGGTGCCCCAGACGGACAGCGAATACCTGGCGGCCCGGTTCGAGGAGAACCGCGCCCACCTGCGTGCCGTGGCCTATCGGATGCTGGGCAGTCTGACCGAGGCCGAGGACGCCGTGCAGGAGGCCTGGATCCGGCTCGACCGTACCGACACCAGTGACGTGGAGAACCTGGGCGGCTGGCTGACCACCGTCGTCGGCCGGGTCTGCCTGGACCAGCTGCGGGCCCGCAAGGCCCGCCGCGAGGAGTCCGTCGAATCCTTCCCCGAGCGGCTGCCGGACCCGGTCGTCGCGCAGGACCGCGGGCACGCCGACCCCGAGCAGGAGGTGCTGCTCGCGGACTCGGTGGGCTTCGCGCTGCTCGTCGTCCTGGAGCAGCTGGCCCCGGCCGAGCGGCTGGCCTTCGTCCTGCACGACATGTTCGGCGTGCCCTTCGAGGAGATCGCCCCGATCGTCGAGCGCACCCCCGCGACCACCCGGCAGCTCGCCAGCCGGGCCCGGCGGCGGGTGCAGGGCGCCACGCCCGCGCCCGAGCCGGACCTCAACCGCCAGCGCGAGATCGTCGGCGCCTTCCTGGCCGCCGCGCGCGAGGGCGACTTCGACGGGCTGCTGACCGCGCTCGACCCGGACGTGGTGCTGCGGGTGGACCTCGGCGAGGTCGCGGGCGGGGTCGCCAAGCTGGTGCGCGGCGCGACCGCGGTCGCCCAGCAGGCGCTCACCTTCTCCAAGCTCGGCGCCTCCTCCCGCCGGGTGCTGGTCAACGGCCTGCCCGGGGTGGTCTCGGTACCGCACGGCAAGCCGGTCTCGCTGATGGCGCTGAGCATCAGCGGCGGCCGCATCGTGGAGATCAACATCATCGCGGACCCGGCCCGGCTGGCCGGGCTGGACCCCGAAGTGCTGGCAGGCTGACTGAGTGCGGGAACCCGATCCGACCGAGCCGGTGGTGCGCACGCTGCGCGCCGCCGGCTGCGTCTTCGCCGAGGAGGAGGCGGCGCTGCTGACCGCCGCCGCGGGCTCGGCGGCCGAGCTGGCGGCGCTGGTGGGCCGCCGGGCCGCGGGGCAGCCGCTGGAACACGTCCTGGGGTGGGCGGAGTTCTGCGGGCGGCGCTGGGCGGTGGGGCCGGGGGTGTTCGTGCCGCGCCGGCGCACCGAGTTCCTGGTGGGGCTGGCCTGCGAGCGGGCCGCGGCGGGGCCGGTGGTGCTGGACCTGTGCTGCGGGGCGGGGGCGCTGGGCGGCGCGGTGGCGGTCCGGCTGGGCGCGGTGGCCGGGCTGTACGCGGCGGACATCGACCCGGCGGCGGTGGGGTACGCCCGGCGCAATCTGGCGCCGCTGGACGGGTCGGTCTTCACGGGCGACCTGTACGCCCCGCTGCCGGCGGGGCTGCGCGGCCGGGTGGACGTCCTGCTGGCCAACGCCCCGTACGTGCCGACCGGCGAGATCGGCCTGCTGCCGGCGGAGGCCCGGGCGTACGAGCCGCTGGTCGCGCTGGACGGCGGGCCGGACGGGCTGGCCGTGCAGCGCCGGGTGATCGCCGGGGCCCCGGGCTGGCTGGCCCCGGGCGGCCGGCTGCTGATCGAGACCGGCGAGCACCAGGCCCCGGCCACGGCCGCCGCCTTCGCGGCCGCCGGGCTGGAGACCACGGTCCACACCTCGGACGACCGGTACGCGACGGTGGTGTCGGGCCGGCGGGCGGCGGCCGGCTGACGGGCGGGCCGACGAGGGTGGTCGGCGAACTCGCCCTGCACACCGCCTGATCCGGACCCCGTTCCCGCCCTGCGGCCGTATCCGCGTTGCCGGAAGGGGGAGTTCCGGGGGAGGGTCCGGGCATGGAATTCCTGACCTACCACCGGGACCGGCCCGGCTCCACGGACCTGCGGGTCGAACTCCTCGAGGAGCACTGGTCGTACATGGACCGGTACGCCGCGCAGATGATCGGGCGGGGGCCGACCTTCGGGGCCGGCGACACCCTGGCCGGCAGCGTGCACCTGCTCGACCTGCCGGATGCGGCCGCGGCCCGGGCCTTCGCCTTCGAGGAGCCCTGCTACCAGGCGGGTGCCTACCGGGACGTGCTGGTGCGCCGCTGGCGCAACGTCCTCGGGCGCACGATGTGGGAGGCCCCGGGCGGGCTTCCCGAGGACGGCGGGTACTTCGTCCTCGGCCTCGGCTCGGGCGACCCCGTCGACCTCGACCCCCCGGCCGCCTCGGACCACCTGATCGCCTACGGCCCCCTCCTCGCCGACGACGGCACCACCTGGCTCGGCACCGCCGCCCTCCTGACGGCTCCGTCCCCCGAGGCCGCGACCACCCTCCTCACCCCCTCCCACTACGCCGCCGTCGAAACCCACCCCTGGCAACCGGGCGGCCGCCGCTGACCCAGGGCCGGGCCCGCCGGTACGCCGGTCAAGGGCTCAGGTGCTGGACGGACTTGGCTATCAGGGCGGCTACCTGGGCGGGTTGTTCGACCAGGAGCATGTGGCCGGCGTGGGGGACGGTGGCGAGGGTGATGTGGGGGGCTGCGGACAGGGCGCGGTGTTCCTCGTCGGTGAGGCCGATCTCGTCGTGGGCGCCGCGGACGACCCAGGTGCGGGCGCCGGTGTCGCGCAGGCGTGGGACCAGGGACCGGTGCCGGTCGAGGTAGTCGTAGTAGTGGCGGACGACGCGGCGGCAGAAGCCGGGGTCGTTGTTGCCGAGGTCCGCGGCCAGCACGGCCGCGCGCCCGGCCGGGACGCCCGCCTTCACCAGTTCCTTGGCCGTCGCCCGCGGTACCGCCCGCAGCATGGCCGCCCAGGCCAGTGGCCCCAGGCCGGGGACCCGGCCGACCCGGTCGAGGACCCCCAGGAAGGCCGCCTCGTCCGCCCGGCAGAAGGTCGGCGACAGCAGGACCAGCGGGCCGGTGAAGACGCCCAGGGCGGCCATCTCGATCGCGGCGTTCGCGCCCATGCTGTGCCCGACCAGCACGTCGCAGCGCTCCGCGGCCGCGACCTCGCCCATCAGCCGGGCGTAGTTCTCCATCGAGAGGTCCGCGGGCGGCGTGGTGCGGCCGAAGCCCGGCAGGGTCACCGCGACCGTGCCGAGCCCGGCCGCGGCCGGCTCCGGCCGGGCCATCACGTCCGCGTAGAACTCGGCGCTGCACAGGCCGCCCGGCAGCAGCAGCGCCCGGTGCGCCGCGTCCGGCGGACCGGCCCGCCGGACGTCCGGGCTCGGTGCCGGGCTCGCGTCCATACCTCCACAGTGGGCGCCCCCCGGCACCGCCGCGACCGGGCCCCGGCGGCCGTCCCGGCGTAGCGTGGGAAGCGGCACGACCGCCGCGTCTCGGGGCCCACCAGCAAGGAGCGCCGCGCGATGTCCGCACTGCCCCGTACCCCGCACGTCCGCGCCGGCCACGGCGCCGCCCTCGTCCTCGCGCTGGTCCTCGGCGCCGCCGGGGCCGGCCAGGCCCTCGGTGCCCCCGCCTCCGAGGGCACCAACGACCTCAAGGTGGGGGACTGCTTCAACTCCAGCGCCGATCTGGACGACTACGAGCACGAGTCGGCCCAGGCGCCCACCTCGGTGGACGTCGTGCCCTGCGCGAACGCGCACCAGTCGGAGACCTTCGCCGTCTTCACGCTGCCCGAAGGGGCCTACCCGGGCGAGAAGAAGGTCATCGCCATGGCCGGCGAGAAGTGCAGCGGCGACGCGCTCGCCGACTACGTCGGTCCTGACGCGAAGCTCCCGGACAGCATGTCGGCGTACTACTACTACCCGCGGTCCGGGAACTGGGCCCTGGGCGACCGGCAGATCACCTGCTTCCTCGGCGACTCGGCCGGCCCCACCACCGGCTCGGTCCGCGCCACCGCCACCTGAGGCGTACTCCTGCAAGCGGCTTGCTTGCAAAAGTTAGCAAGGTGCGGCAGGATCGGGGCATGGGGACGCTCAATGTCGGCAATCTCGGCAATCTCGGCGAGTACCTGCGCGAGCAGCGCCGGACCGCACAGCTGTCGCTGCGGCAGCTGGCCGAGGCCGCGGGGGTGTCCAACCCGTACCTGAGCCAGATCGAGCGCGGGCTGCGCAAGCCCAGCGCGGACATCCTCCAGCAGCTCGCCAAGGCGCTGCGGATCTCCGCCGAGACGCTCTACGTACGGGCCGGGATCCTGGACGAGCGGGAGCCGGGCGAGGTCGAGACGCGGGCCGTCATCCTCGCCGACCCGACGATCAACGAGCGCCAGAAGCAGGTGCTCCTCCAGATCTACGAGTCGTTCCGCAAGGAGAACGCACTCGAAGGCGATCCCGAACGCCCGCCCACGACCTAGCGCCCGTGCCCTGGCGCCCCGTCCCAGCAACGTGATCCGGGAGGACCACCTCATGGCCATCTCCGACGACCTGCGCAAGACCCTCGCCGACCCGACCCCCCTCTACTTCGCCGCCGGCACCGCCGACCTCGCGGTCGAGCAGGCCAAGAAGGTGCCCGGGCTGATCGAGCAGCTGCGCACCGAGGCCCCGGCGCGCATCGAGGCCGTGCGCAACACCGACCCCAAGGTCGTCCAGGACAAGGCCCGGGAGGCCCAGGCCGCGGTGACCGCCAAGGTCGCCGAGGTCGTCGGCTCCTTCGACACCGACCTGAAGAAGCTCGGCGAGCAGGCCCAGGACCTCGCCCTGCGCGGCGTCGGCTACGCGGCCGAGTACGCCGTCAAGGCGCGCGAGACGTACGAGAAGGTCGCCGAGCGCGGCGAGCAGGCCGTGAAGACCTGGCGCGGCGAGGTGGCCGACGAGATCGTCGAGATCGCCGCGGACATCGAGGGCCCGGCCGAGCCGGCCGCCGAGGAGCCGGCGGACGAGCCGGCCGCCGAGGCCAAGCCGGCCCGCAAGGCGACCCGCAAGCCGCCGGTCAAGAAGGCCGCCCCGGCCGAGACCGGCGCGGACGAGAGCTGAGTCCGGCCCCGGGCCGGCGGCCCGGGAACGCCGACGGCGGGCCGGGCACTGATCGTGGTGCCCGGTTCGTTGTCCGGTCGCGGGGTAATTTGGCCCGGGTCAGGGATTTCCCAGTGGTGGCTAGCAGGCGGTGGACGGCATGTTGATGCAGGGGTTCGACTCACTTCTCTCGTGGCTGTTCATCGGCATGATGGTGTTCGCCGTGGTCGCCTTCGTCTTCGCCGCCACGGCCCGCGAGGACGCCTACCGCGCCGCCGACAAGCAGACCAAGAAGTTCTGGCTGATCCTCCTGGGGATCACGGTCCTGGTCGACTTCTTCCTGGGGATGCTCTTCCTCCAGATCGCCGGCCTGATCGCCACCATCGTCTTCATGGTCGACGTCCGCCCGGCCCTCCAGCGGGTCAGCGGCGGTGGCGGCCCGCGCCGGGGCGGCAGCAGCAGCGACGGCCCCTACGGCCCGTACAACGGCGGCCGCTGAGCCGTCCGCAGGCCCGGGGCCCCGCGGCCGTACGACCGCCGCGGCCCCCGGCCCGGGAGCGGCCTACGCCGCCCCGTAGCCCCGCCGGGGCCGGCCGCCCGTGGAGCGGTCCAGCAGCATCACGGCCACGTCGTCGGTGAGCTCCCCGCCGTTGAGCCGGCGGACCTCGGCGACCGCGGCCTCCAGCAGGTCCTCGCCGTGCAGGCCCTCGTCCAGCCGCCGGTTGATCATCTCGACCATGCCGTCCTGGCCCAGCCGCTCCCGGCCCTGCCCGGTGCGGCCCTCGATCAGGCCGTCCGTGTACAGCATCAGGCTCCAGGTGCCGCCCAGCTCCACCTGGCGGCGCGGCCAGCGGGCGCGCGGCAGCAGGCCCAGCGCCGGGCCGCTGTCCTCGTACGGCAGCAGCAGCGCCGGCCGGCCCGGGCGGGAGACCAGCGGGGCCGGGTGCCCGGCCAGGCACAGGCCCGCCCGGCGCCCGTCGGGGGCGATGTCGACGGTGCAGAGGGTCGCGAAGATCTCCTCGTTGTCCCGCTCGACCTCCAGGACCTCCTGGAGGGTGGCGAGCAGTTCGTCCCCGCACAGCCCGGCCAGGGTCAGCGCCCGCCAGGCGATCCGCAGCTCCACGCCGAGGGCCGCCTCGTCCGGGCCGTGGCCGCATACGTCGCCGATCATCGCGTGGACGGTGCCGTCGGGGGTGCGGACCACGTCGTAGAAGTCCCCACCGAGCAGCGCGCGGCTGCGGCCGGGCCGGTAGCGTGCGGCGAACCGCAGGTCGGAGCCCTGGAGCAGGGGCACCGGCAGCAGTCCGCGCTCCAGCCGGGCGTTCTCCTGGGCCCGCAGTTTCGATTCTGCAAGCTTGTACTGCGCGATGTCGGCCCGCTTGCGCTCGACCGCGTACCGGATGGCCCGGCCCAGCAGCCGGCCGTCGAGTTCGTCGCGGAAGAGGTAGTCCTGGGCGCCGACCCGGACGGCCTCGGCGGCCCGCTCGGCGTCCGACTCGGCGGTCAGGACGAGGACGGCGTGCCGCGGGGCCAGCCGGAGCACCTGGCGCAGGGTGGCCAGCTCGTCGACGGGCGCCGCGTCCGGTGCGGGTACGGCCGTCCCGGCGGCCGGGGTCCCGGCCGCGGCCGGCGCCCGGTCGGCCAGGCACAGGTCGAGCAGGATGCAGTGGACGTCCGGGGTCAGCAGCCGGCCGGCCTCGGTGAGGTTGCGGGCGGTGCGGATCCGGATGCGCTTGCCCTCGGCGTCGAGGATCTCGGGGACGGTCAGCCCGCCCGCCGGGTCGTCCTCGATGACCAGCAGGGTCAGCGGCTGCTCGGGCGCGGCCCCCGGTGCCGGAGGCACGGCGGGCGCGGACGGGGGTGCGGGCGGCGTGGACAGACCGGCCTGACCGCTCTCCGCGGCCGGGACGTCCCTCTGCCGCGGTACGGGTGCGGGCATCGTTCTGGTTCCTTCCCTCCCCCCGGGGGTTCCGACGGGGACCATAGCGGTACCTGCGGCGGTACCGGAATGCCGCGCGGTGGGAACGACGGGGAACGGTCACCGTCATATGCCGCATCCCGGGGGAAAGCCCTCACCCCGGGATGACGAACGTCACGCCGGCCGCGGGGGCGGGCCCGGCAGGCGGTACGGCGGGGACACCGGCCCTTCGCGGGGCCCCCGCGGCTCCTTCACACGGCTCAGGCGTCGGGGCGTACGACCGCCTTGATGGGCATCGAACCGGCGCCGGCGACGGTCACGAAGCGGCCCGGCCGGGGGGCGTGGATCATGGCGCCGTCGCCGATGTACATGGCGACGTGGCTGGCGTCGTCGAAGTAGATGATCAGGTCGCCGGGGCGCATCTGGTCGATCGGCACGTGCGGCAGCAGCCGCAGCTGCTCCTGCGAGGTGCGCGGGATCGGGTGGCCGGCGGCCAGCCAGGCCTGTGAGGTCAGTCCCGAGCAGTCGTAGCCGCGGGGGCCCTCGGCGCCCCAGATGTAGGGCTTGCCCATCTGCCGGGTGGCGTAGGCGATGGCGAGCTTGCCGGCCGCGGAGGCCTTGCTGTTGATGTCCTTGAGCGCACCGGACTTCAGCCAGCGGGTCTGCTTGCGGGAGGCGTCGTCCTGTTCGAGCTTGAGCAGCCGGGCCCGCTCCTCGGCGAGCAGGCGGTTCTCCAGCGCCTTGGCCGCCGCGATCTTGGACTCGATCTCCTTCTTCGCGGCGTCCTTCTTGATGCGGTTGGACTCCAGCGTCTGCCACCGGGAGCTGGCCTCCGCCGCGTACCGCTGCAAGTCGGCCTGGGTGGCGTTCAGTTCGCCGAGCACGCCCATGGTGGCCTTCTCGCCCTGCCGGAGCCGGTCGGCCCCGTCCAGGAACTGCTGCGGGTCGTTGCTCAGCGCCAGGGTGGCGCCCGGCGGCAGTCCGCCGCTGCGGTACTGCGCGCGGGCGGCGGCGCCGGCGCGGTTCTTGAGCTCGGTGATGCGGGCCTTGCCGGCGACGATCTGGTTGGCGAGGAAGACGATCCGGTCGGACTGCTTCTTCGCCTCCTCCTCCGCCAGGTTGTAGGCGTCGGTCGCGGTGGCGGCCTTGTGGTACAGGTCCTCTATCTGCTTGCGTACGTCCTCGAGGGAGGTCGCGCCGGGCGCGGGCTCGGGCGCCGGGACGGCATGGGCCAGTCCGGGCGCCGACAGGATGGCCATCGCGCAGATGAGTGTGAGTGCGCTGGCGCCGCGCCGTCGGTTCACAGTCCCCCCTTGGACTTCAAACTGATTTACCGTCAGTAACTTGTCGTCGCCATTCGGGATGGTGCCACGAGTCGGTGAATTCCGACACCCCCCGCCGAATGGACTCCCTATGAACCCACCGGTCTCAGTGCGTCCCAACGCACCGTCAGTTCCCCCTGCCGCCACCGCCGCGGGCCGTCGGCCAGCGGCCAGTCGGCGGCCAGCGAGCGCGCCGTCCTGATCCAGCGCTGGCGCGCGCCCAGCGAAGCGTACGGTGCCGCCGCCGCCCAGGCACGGTCGAAGTCCCGGAGGAAGGCGTGCACGGGCTCGCCCGGGACGTTCCGGTGGATCAGCGCCTTCGGCAGCCGCTCCGCCAGGTCCGAGGGGCGGTCCAGGGAGCCCAGGCGGGTGGCGAAGGTGACCGTGCGGGGGCCCTCCGGGCCGAGCGCGACCCAGACGTGCCGCCGCCCGATCTCGTCGCAGGTCCCCTCCACCAGGAGTCCGGCCGGGTCCAGCCGGCCGCACAGCCTGGCCCACACCTCGGCCACCTGCTCCTCGTCGTACTGGCGCAGCACGTTCGCCGCGCGGATCAGGGCCGGCCGGGCCGGCCCGTCCAGCGGTACCTCGAAGCCGCCGTGCCGGAAGACCAGGCCCTCGCGCTCGTACGGCTTGGCGCCCGCGACCCGGGCCGGTTCGATCTCGATGCCCACCACCCGCACCTTCGGCGCCGCGGTCCGCAGCCGGGCCAGCAGCTCGACGGCGGTCCAGGGGGCGGCCCCGTACCCGAGGTCCACGGCCACCGGGTCCTCGGCGCGGCGCAGCGCGGCGCCGTGCTCGGCGGCGATCCAGCGGTCCATCCGGCGCAGCCGGTTCGGATTGGTGGTCCCGCGCGTGACCGTGCCCACGGGGCGGTTCGGGGGAGTGGTGCGGGCCATGGAACGAGGGTAAGCGCAGGCGGGGGGCGTGCTGCGCGGTCGGGGCGGGCCGGTTCCGCCCGTGCCGGTTCCGTCCACTCGGCCTGCCGGGGCGATAAAAGTTCTGCAAAGTGGAAATGCACCGGCCGCCCGGCGGGTTGCACCCTCCGAGGGCAGCAGGACCGCCCTCCTTCCGTCGTGCCCATGGGCACGCCCCGAGCGAGAGGACCGCCACGTGAGTCAGTACGTGTCCCGGTTCCGCGGCCGGCTCGCCCCGGACCGCTCGGCCCTCGGGGCCGCCGCCCCGCCCCGGCTGCGCCTGCCGGTGGGCCACCACCGCAAGCCGCGCCGGGTGGCCATGCTCAGCGTCCACACCTCCCCGCTGCACCAGCCCGGCACCGGCGACGCCGGCGGGATGAACGTCTACATCGTCGAGCTGGCCCGCCGGCTGGCCGCGATCAACATCGAGGTCGAGATCTTCACCCGCGCCACCGAGGGCGGCCTGCCGCCCGTCGTGGAGCTGGCGCCCGGGGTGCTGGTCCGGCACGTCGACGCGGGACCGTACGAAGGCCTCAAGAAGGAGGAGCTGCCGGCGCAGCTCTGCGCCTTCACGCACGGCGTCATGCAGGCCTGGGCCGGCCACCGGCCCGGCTACTACGACCTGGTCCACTCCCACTACTGGCTCTCCGGGCACGTCGGCTGGCTGGCCGCCGAGCGCTGGGGCGTCCCGCTGGTGCACGCCATGCACACCATGGCGAAGGTCAAGAACGCCGCGCTGGCCGAGGGCGACACCCCCGAGCCGGCCGCCCGGGTCATCGGCGAGACCCAGATCGTCGCCGCCGCCGACCGGCTCATCGCCAACACCACCGAAGAGGCCGACGAGCTGGTCCGGCACTACGACGCCGAGCCCGGCAAGGTCGCCGTGGTCCATCCCGGCGTCAATCTGGAGCGCTTCACCGTCGGCGACGGCCGCGCCGCGGCCCGGGCCCGCCTGGGCCTGCCGCAGGACGCGCTGATCCCGCTCTTCGCCGGCCGCATACAGCCCCTCAAGGCCCCGGACATCCTGCTGCGCGCGGTGGCCGAGCTGGTCGACCGGGACCCGGCGATGCGCCGCCACCTCCTCGTACCGGTGGTCGGCGGGCCCAGCGGCAGCGGGCTGGCCAAGCCCGAGGGGCTGCAGAAGCTCGCCGCCAGGCTCGGCATCGCCGACCTGGTGCGCTTCCACCCGCCGGTCGCGCAGGACCAGCTGGCCGACTGGTTCCGGGCCGCGTCCGTGCTGGTCATGCCCTCGTACAGCGAGTCCTTCGGGCTGGTGGCGATCGAGGCCCAGGCCACCGGCACCCCGGTGCTGGCCGCGGCCGTCGGCGGCCTGCCGGTCGCGGTCGACGACGGCGCCACCGGCTTCCTGGTCCCCGGCCACGACCCGGTGGACTACGCCG
Organism: Streptomyces sp. NPDC089919; assembly: GCF_040684615.1. Lineage (NCBI taxonomy): Bacteria > Bacillati > Actinomycetota > Actinomycetes > Kitasatosporales > Streptomycetaceae > Streptomyces > Streptomyces sp. NPDC089919. The sequence continues at coordinate 62,292 of NZ_JBFBGK010000007.1, read as the reverse complement.
AGCGGCTGCGACGGTTCGCCGACGACCCGTCGCTGGTGGACCGGATGGGCCGGGAGGCCGCCCGGCACGCCCAGTTCTTCGGCTGGGACACCGCGGCGAGCGGCACGGCCGACGTGTACACCGCGGCGATGCACGACCACCGCCGTCGCGTACGCTCCCTCCATGGCTGACAGGGCTGACAGGGCTGACAGGGCGGACGGCGCGGGCACGGCGGGCGGGACCGGCGCGGGCGCCGGCGCGGAGATCGCGGCGATCGTGGAGGGCACCCTGGACGGTGCCGAGCTCTCCTGGGAGTCCCCCGAGCCCGGGTCGTACGTCGTCACCCTGCCCGGCACGCGCAAGCTCTCGACCACCTGCTCACTGCGGATCGGCCGGCACTCCCTGTCGGTGAACGCCTTCGTGATCCGGCACCCGGACGAGAACGAAGCCGGCGTCCACCGCTGGCTGCTGGAGCGCAACCTCAAGCTGTACGGCGTCGGGTACGCCGTCGACCGGCTCGGGGACGTCTACCTGACGGGCCGTCTCCCGCTGGCCGTGGTCACCCCCGAGGAGCTGGACCGCATCCTCGGGGCCGTCCTGGAGGGCGCCGACGGCGCCTTCAACACCCTCCTGGAGCTGGGCTTCGCCTCCTCGATCCGCAAGGAGTACGCCTGGCGCGTCTCCCGCGGCGAGCCCACCCGCAACCTCGACGCCTTCAAGCACCTGACCCAGCCGTCGTCCTGACGGGCTGCCTGGAGGCAGCTTGAGGGGCTACGCCCCCTGGGCGGCCGGCTCGGCGGCGGGTTCCGCTGCCGCCTTCGGCGCGGCCGGTCCGGCCGCGGCCACGACGCCTTCGTCGGTCCCGGTCAGCCCCCGCATCAGCAGCCAGTAGCCGGCGGCGGCCACGGTCCCGATGGCGGCGGACAGTGCCCACAGCCACTGCGCCCCGTACGCGTCGATCACGAGGCCCGCGACCAGCGGCGCCACCAGCGAGGCCACCGCCCAGGACAGCGTGTACATGCCCTGGTAGCGGCCCCGGCCGTGCACCGGCGAGAGCCGGACCACCAGGTTCGCCTGGGTCGGCGAGTTGACCATCTCCGCCAGCGTCCAGACCAGGACCGACAGCGCGTACATCGCCAGCGAGCCCGCGAAGGCCGTGAGCCCGAAGCCGTACCCGGCCAGCAGCGCGGAGATCACCAGCAGCCGCTGCGGGTCGCGGTGTTCGATGAAGCGGGTGAGGGGGATCTGGAGGGCCACGATCAGCAGGCCGTTGACCGCGGAGACCAGGCCGTAGTCGGTGGGCGAGAAGCCGTCCGCGCCCATCGCGATCGGCAGTCCGACGAAGCCCTGGCTGAAGACGAGCGAGATGAGGAAGGACAGGCCGACCACGCCCATGAAGCGGCCGTCGCGCAGGACCGTGCCCATGCTGACCGCGGGCTCCGCGTCCGACACCGGACCGTCCGCCACCACGGGCCGGGACTCGGGCAGCTTCAGGTACACCACGACCGCGCAGACCATCGTCATCACGGCCTCGCCGAGGAAGCCGGCCAGGTAGCTGTACTGGGCCACGAAGCCCGCCACCACCGCGGAGACCGCGAAGCCCATGTTGATGGCCCAGTAGTTGAGGGCGAAGGCCCGCACCCGGTCCTCGGGCGGCACGATGTCGGCCATCATCGCCTGCACCGCCGGGCGCGAGGCGTTGGAGGTCATGCCGACCAGCATCGCGACGACCGCGATCGCCGCCGGGTGCTCCATGAAGCCGAGCAGGGCGACCGACACGGCCGTCGACAGCTGCGAGAACAACAGGGTCGGGCGCCGGCCCAGCCGGTCCGTCAGCACGCCCGCCACGATCGAGGAGATCACCCCGCCGAGCCCGTGCAAAGCGGCCACAAGTCCCGCGAAGGAGGCCGAATAGCCCCGCTCCAGGGTCAGGTACAAAGCCATGAATGTGGCGACGAAGCCCCCGAGCCGGTTGACGAGGGTGCTCGTCCACAGCCACCAGAAGGCGCTGGGCATGCCGGAGACGCTGTCTCGGACGGATGTTCGCAGAGCGGCGGCTCGCATCGGGGTCCCCCTGGCGTTGTAAGTGGTGCAGCAGCGCTCGGGACGTTACGGACAGTGGGGGCTCCAGCGCCACTCGATTGACGCTCCACGTCAATCGGCGGGGGTCCCGGGACGGTCCCGACCGGCCCTCGGACGGCGCGCGCGACGGCCCGGGGCGTCCATTAGGCTCGTACGCATGGCCGACGCACCGTACAAGCTGATCCTGCTCCGCCACGGCGAGAGCGAGTGGAACGCGAAGAACCTGTTCACCGGCTGGGTGGACGTCAATCTCAACGAGAAGGGCGAGAAGGAGGCGGTCCGCGGCGGTGAGCTGCTCAAGGACGCCGGCCTGCTCCCCGACGTCGTGCACACCTCGCTCCAGAAGCGCGCGATCCGCACCGCGCAGCTGGCGCTGGAGTCCGCCGACCGCCACTGGATCCCGGTCCACCGCTCCTGGCGCCTGAACGAACGCCACTACGGCGCGCTCCAGGGCAAGGACAAGGCGCAGACCCTCGCGGAGTTCGGCGAGGAGCAGTTCATGCTCTGGCGCCGCTCGTACGACACCCCGCCGCCGGCCCTCGAGGACGGCACGGAGTTCTCGCAGTCCGAGGACCCGCGCTACGCGGCCATCCCGCCGGAGCTGCGCCCGAAGACCGAGTGCCTGAAGGACGTCGTCGTCCGCATGCTGCCGTACTGGTACGACGGCATCGTCCCGGACCTGCTCGCCGGCCGCACCGTCCTGGTCGCCGCGCACGGCAACTCCCTGCGCGCGCTGGTCAAGCACCTCGACGGCATCTCCGACGCCGACATCGCGGGCCTGAACATCCCCACCGGCATCCCGCTCGCCTACGAGCTCGACGCCGACTTCAAGCCCCTCACCCCCGGCGGCACCTACCTCGACCCGGCCGCCGCCGCAGCCGCCATCGAGGCCGTCAAGAACCAGGGCAAGAAGTAAGCACCTCGCCCCAAGGGCCCCTCACCTGCCGGATTCCGGCGGGGGTGAGGGGCCCTTCGCCGTTTCGGGCGGGTGATGGCCGGATCCTGTGCGAGGGGCTGCGGGGGACGGCCGGGAGGGTTACAGTCGCCCGCTTCGGGGGTGGAGATGGACCGTGCGGCGCGGCGATGGGTTCTGACGTGGAATCCGGGGGAGTGGCAGGGGCGTGCGGAGTGGCCCCGGGCGAAGCTGTGGACGGTCCGGGTCGGAGCGACGCTGGCGGGGGGCGTCCTGACCGGGCTGGCGGCGTGGTTCGCCGCCGGGCTGTGGGGCACGGCCGCGACGAGCGTGGGGCTGACCGGCCGGGACGGCCGGTTCGTCGTGCACTCCTGCCAGGAGTACAACGGTGGCAGGGGTGGCAAGACGACCATGTGCCGGGGGAGTTTCACGTCCGCGGACGGCCGGATGGTGGTGCCGGGGAGCCTTCAATGGCCGGCTGGTGCCGGCAAGGCCGAAGAAGGCGCGGGGTTGGACGTGCGCCGGACTCCCGCGGGTGTGCTGGTTCCCCACGGGGCAGTGGAGGCCATCTGGGACGTCGTGCTGGCCGCCGCAGTGTCGGTGGGGGCCGGGGTGCTGGGGCTCGCGACCGTGTTCGTGCCGCGCCGGGCCGGCTTCCGGGAGCGGGGTGTGCCCACCCCGGGCTCCGAGGTGCCGGCGGCGCGCAGGCCCCGGCCTCCCGCCTACGGCTATCGCAAGCGGGGCCGGGACAGCCGTCGGAGGTCAGGCCGCCGGGGCTGACCCTTGGTACGGGAGTACGGCAGACGTCATCACGGCCGGCCGGACATGCGGAGGGCCCCGCCCGGGTAGGGCGGGGCCCGGTCTGCCGGGGCGGTCAGCCGCCGCATTGGCAGGGGGCGCCGGACTGGCAGCCGCAGCCGCAGCCCGAGCCGCAGCCGCAGGCCCCGAGGAGGGGCAGGCGGAGCGGCTCGACGGGCTGCTGGTCCTGCTCGGGGGTGATGGGGACGGGGGAATCGGCCATGGTTCCTCCTTGATGGCGTACGCGCGTACTGCCGTGCCCCATTCATGCCCAGTGGTGAGGGCGCGTCAACGGCGCATTGGGGCAGCGGGCGGGAACCCCCCGCCGGCCGCCCCCCTGCGCCGCGGACGCCCCGGCCGGGTCAGGAGGTCTCGATCGGGCTCTGCAGCTCGTCCGCGTGCTCGCCGGTCACGAGGTAGACCACGCGCTTGGCGACCGAGACCGCGTGGTCGGCGAAGCGCTCGTAGTAGCGGCCCAGCAGGGTCACGTCCACGGCGGTCTCGATGCCGTGCTTCCAGCGGTCGTCCATCAGGTGCTGGAAGAGCGTGCGGTGCAGCTGGTCCATCTCGTCGTCGTCCGTCTCCAGCTGGAGCGCGAGGTCGACGTCCTTGGTGATGATCACCTCTGCGGCCTTCGCCATCAGGCGCTGGGCCAGCTGGCCCATCTCCAGGATGGTGGCGTGCAGGTCCCGCGGCACCGCGGTGTCCGGGAAGCGCAGCCGCGCCAGCTTGGCGACGTGCTGCGCCAGGTCGCCCGAGCGCTCCAGGTCGGCGCTCATCCGCAGGGAGGTCACGACGATGCGCAGGTCGGTGGCGACCGGCTGCTGGCGGGCCAGCAGCGCGATGGCCCGGGCCTCCAGGTCGTGCTGCAGGTCGTCGACCTTCTGGTCGGCCGCGATCACGCTCTCGGCGAGCTTCAGGTCGGCGTCGAGCATGGCCGTGGTGGCCCGCCCGATGGCGGAACCGACGAGCCGGGCCATTTCGACCAGGCTGTCCCCGATCGAGTCCAGTTCCTCGTGGTACGCGTCCCGCATGGGTGTCCCTCTCTTCGTCACTGCCGGGGGTCGGGGTGCATTCCGGTCGCTCTGACCCCACGCTCCCACGGTGCGCGCCGGACGCGTCGGACTCCGGCACCACAAGTGAATCAACACGGTCGTCACGGTGAACTCTGGGCGACGACTGTTCGAGGTGCCACCCGAACGGCTGTGGAACTGTCGTCGCGGCTGCTTAACCTGGACACATGGACGTGAACGCGGCGGTCGCCGCAGCGGCAGCGATCGCCGGGTTGTGCACCGGCGTGATCGCCATGCTGGCGTTCCGCTGGAGCGAGCGCGACCAGGCCCGCCCCACCCGGAGCTCCATGCGCCCCGACATCAATGCGGTCCTGCCGCCCGGCGTGGACACCGTGCTCTCCGTACTCCGCTCCTCCGCGGTGGTACTGGACGAGGGCGACAGCGTGGTCAAGGCCAGCTCGGCCGCCTACGCACTCGGTCTGGTGCGCGGTGGCAAGCTGGCCGTGGAACCGATGCTGCACATGGCCCGGGACACCCGCCGGGACGGCGAGATACGGCAGGTCGAGCTGGACCTGCCGCGCCGCGGCACCGGTCGCGGCGAGGCCCTGGCGGTCTCGGCCCGGGTCGCCCCGCTGGGCTCCCGCCTGGTGCTGCTGCTGGTCGAGGACCTGACCGAGGCCCGCCGCATCGAGGCGGTCCGCCGCGACTTCGTGGCCAACGTCTCCCACGAGCTGAAGACGCCCGTGGGCGCCCTCTCGCTGCTCTCGGAAGCCGTCATGGACGCCTCCGACGACCCCGAGGCGGTCACCCGCTTCGCCGGCCGCATGCAGATCGAGGCCACCCGCCTGACCAACCTCGTGCAGGAGCTCATCGACCTCTCCCGGGTCCAGTACGACGAGGCCCTGGAGGACGCCGAGCCCGTCCGCGTGGACACCCTGGTCGCCGAGGCCATCGACCGCTGCCGGCACACGGCCAGCGCCAAGCAGATCACCATGGCCGCCGGCGGCACCGCCGACCTGCGGGTCTGGGGTCACCGCGGCCAGCTCGCGGCGGCCCTCGGTAACCTCGTGGAGAACGCCGTCAACTACTCCCCGGCCCGCACCCGGGTCGGCATAGCCGGCCGCCGGGTGTCCGCACCCGGCGGGGACCTGATCGAGATCGCCGTCACCGACCAGGGCATCGGCATCCCCGAGAAGGACCGCGAGCGCGTCTTCGAGCGCTTCTACCGGGTGGACCCGGCCCGCTCCCGTGCCACCGGAGGCACCGGCCTGGGCCTTGCGATCGTCAAGCACGTGGCCGCGTCGCACGGCGGCGAGGTCACGGTGTGGAGCGCCGAGGGCCAGGGCTCCACCTTCACCCTGCGTCTTCCGGAGGCGGCCGCCGAAGCCAAGCGGCCCGCCCCCGGCCCGGTCACCGCCACCCGGACCCAGCTCGACCAAGAAACAGCCATCCCTGCCCCGGAGGTCCTTCCGTGACCCGAGTGCTCGTCGTCGAGGATGAGGAATCCTTCAGCGACGCCCTGTCCTACATGCTCCGCAAGGAGGGCTTCGAGGTCGCCATCGCCGCGACCGGGCCCGACGGCCTGGACGAGTTCGAGCGCAACGGCGCCGACCTGGTCCTGCTCGACCTGATGCTGCCGGGCCTGCCCGGCACCGAGGTCTGCCGGCAGCTGCGCGGCCGCTCCAACGTGCCCGTGATCATGGTGACCGCCAAGGACAGCGAGATCGACAAGGTCGTCGGGCTGGAGATAGGAGCCGATGACTACGTCACCAAGCCCTTCTCCTCGCGGGAGCTGGTCGCCCGCATCCGCGCGGTACTGCGCCGCCGCGGCGAGCCGGAGGAGGTCACCCCGGCCGCGCTGGAGGCCGGCCCGGTGCGCATGGACGTCGACCGCCACGTGGTCACCGTCGCGGGCGCCAAGGTCGACCTGCCGCTGAAGGAGTTCGACCTCCTGGAGATGCTGCTGCGCAACGCCGGCCGCGTGCTCACCCGCATGCAGCTGATCGACCGGGTCTGGGGCGCCGACTACGTGGGCGACACCAAGACCCTGGACGTCCACGTGAAGCGCCTGCGCGCCAAGATCGAGCCGGACCCGGGCGCGCCGCGCTACCTGGTCACGGTCCGCGGCCTGGGCTACAAGTTCGAGCCGTAGGCCGACCCGGCCTTCCGGACGCAGAGATGAGGAAGGGCCCCACCCGCTCGGGTGGGGCCCTTCCTCATGTACTGCGGTGTCAGTGGCCGGCGCTGTGCGAGGCGCCGCCCGACGGGGTGCCGGAGGGCTTGGTCGCACCGTGGCTCGCGGCGCCCGACGGCGTGCCGGACGGGGTACCCGAGGGGGTGCCCGACGGGGTGGCGCCGGCGGCCGGGGCCTCGGAGGGGCCGAACTTGCCGAAGTAGCCGGTGGCCGGGACCACGAAGGCGCCCAGCTCGACCGCGCCGGTCTTGCTGAACTCGAAGACGACCTTCTGCTGGTTGCCGTCCTTGACGGACTCGCGGCCGTTCTCGATGACGGCGGTGGCGTTGCCCTTGCCGCCCAGGATCACGGAGCCGCCGGCCGGCACGGTGATCTTCCCGGAGCCCTCGGCGGCCGTCAGCTTCACGGTGCCGGTGCCGCCCGGGAGGGTGACGGACTCGAGGGTCTGCGCCTCGATGCCGGAGTTGAAGAGGGTCGCCGAGACCACGGCCGGACCCTTGGCCTCGCGCTCGGGCTGGGTGATGACCAGGGCGTTCTGCACCTTGATCTCGCCCTTGGAGACCGCGGCGTTGTCCGGCTTGATTTCGAGCGTCTGTGCGTCGTTGCCGGCGGCGCAGGCCGCGAGCGAGGCGATCGAGGACACGATGGCGGCGGCGGCAAGGGCGCCGCGTCGAAGGCTGCGGCTCACGGCGGCGGCATCTCCTTGGACGAAGGACGGACGAGGCGGAACGGGGGCTCTGCCTGGACAGGTAAAGCCGCCCTAAGGGTGTGTCAGCGGGCTTAGGTTACCGAGCCGCCACCCGGGGTCCGCACCCGACCCTCCGCGCGGCGCCGCCCGAGCCGCCCGCGGCCCCGCCCCGGGCTCCGCCGCGCGGGGGCGTCCGTATTCGCGCCCGGGCGTGGGGGCGTTCACAAATCGCGCACATATCCGCGTTGATCAGCGCGTTGATCGAGTGCGCGGATGACGGGCCGGCGAACGCCGGTGATCAATTCCGTCGGGGTGTCGCCTATTCCGCGTCACTGCCACTTCACGAGCCCTTCGCGATCGCCTTCCCGGCCCATCCGGCGGGCGTTGTCGTGATCAATTCGGGATTGGCCCGGGACGGGGGCCCGCCAGTCGAACGGAGTAGTTCGGTTTCACGGCTTCGAACCCGGCAAAACGGGACGTACATCACGTCGTGGCGGTCCCCCGGCGGGTGTAACGTGGTCGTTTCGCCTCGTGCGCACAGCCGCTCCGACCTGCGAATACCCCCCTCCCGGGGCCCCTCCCAGCATGTTCCGGTTGCTGTTGTCAAGCCCCGAGATGCGCCCTGACCTGCGGAAACGCCATTCAGAACAGCTCATTCTCGTGTTACCCTTGATAGCCACGGAAGGGGTACCTGTCACATGACGTTCAAGGTTGGCGACACCGTGGTCTATCCCCATCACGGGGCCGCGCTGATCGAGGCCATCGAAACTCGCCAGATCAAAGGCGTGGACAAGACCTACTTGGTGCTCAAGGTCGCCCAGGGCGACCTGACGGTTCGTGTGCCTGCGGACAATGCGGAGTTCGTCGGCGTTCGCGATGTGGTCGGCCAGGACGGGCTGGACCGGGTCTTCGAGGTGCTGCGCGCGCCGTACGCCGAGGAGCCCACCAACTGGTCCCGCCGCTACAAGGCAAACCTGGAGAAGCTCGCCTCCGGCGATGTGATCAAGGTCGCCGAAGTGGTCCGGGACCTGTGGCGCCGCGAGCGTGAGCGCGGGCTGTCGGCGGGAGAGAAGCGCATGCTCGCCAAGGCTCGCCAGATCCTGGTCAGCGAGCTGGCTCTCGCTGAGAACACCAACGAGGACAAGGCCGAGGCTCTGCTCGACGAGGTCCTCGCGTCCTGACGCACGTCCAGACGCAACAGTTGTGCCGCGGTGCCCGATGACAGGACTCCTGTCGCCGGGCGCTGCGGCATGTCTGTATCCGGACACAGGTCCGGACCCTGTCCGTCCGGACACCCGTCCCGACACCGGTCCGGACCTGGACGCCGCCGTCCGGGCGCACCCGGACCGTCCCGCCCGGGCGTACCCGGACCTCGTGTATCCGGACGTCGCCGTCCGGTGTGCCGTGCCGGGCTCGGGCAGCCGACTCCGACCGGTCGTCACGGAAGGGGCCCCGGTCAGGGCGTCGCGCCCGGCACCTTCAGGCCATACCCACGTCGGCCGAGGACACAAACCTGGCCGCTTCACCGATGTCATGCCCGGAGCCATTGATGTCTGACGAAACCCGCACCGCGGGTACCGCGCGCCCCGCGCGCACCGCCGCGGTGATCCCCGCGGCCGGCCGGGGCGTCCGCCTGGGGGCCGGCGTCCCCAAGGCGCTGCGCACCCTGGGCGGCACCCCGATGCTGATCCACGCCGTACGGGCGATGGCGCGCTCCCGGGCCGTCTCCGTGGTCGTGGTGGTCGCCCCGCCCGACGGCGCGGACGGCGTCCGGAACCTCCTCGCCGAGCACGCGCTCCCCGAGAAGACCGAGATCCTGGTCGTGCCCGGCGGCGAGACCCGGCAGGAGTCCGTCCGGCTGGGCCTGGCGGCGCTGCCCGGGGACGTCACCGACGTCCTGGTGCACGACGCGGCCCGTCCGCTGGTCCCGGTCGACACCGTGGAGGCGGTGGTGGACGCGGTCCGCGCGGGCGCCCCCGCGGTGGTGCCGGCCCTCCCGGTGACCGACACGGTCAAGGAGGTCGAGCCGCGCCCGGCGGGCCAGCCCGAGCCCGTGGTGGCCACCCCCGAGCGGGCCCGGCTGCGCGCGGTGCAGACCCCGCAGGGCTTCGACCTGGAGACCCTGCTGCGCGCCCACGAGGAGACCGCCGTCGACGGCGAGGGCGCCACCGACGACGCCGGCATGGTGGAAGCCCTCGGCGTGACCGTGCTCCTCGTACCCGGCCACGAAGAGGCCTTCAAGGTGACCCGTCCCCTGGACCTCGTCCTCGCCGAGGCCGTACTCGCCCGCAGGAGGGCCACCGATGCCTACTGAGCAGACCCCGCTGATCCCCCTCGTCGGCATCGGCACCGACGTGCACGCCTTCGAGCGCGGCCGGGAGCTGTGGTGCGCCGGGCTGCTGTGGGAGGGCGAGGAGTACGGCCTGGCCGGCCACTCCGACGGCGACGTGGCCGCCCACGCGGCCTGCGACGCGCTCTTCTCCGCTGCGGGCGTCGGGGACCTCGGCGCCCACTTCGGCACCTCCCGGCCCGAGTGGTCCGGCGCCTCCGGCGTCACCCTGCTGGCCGAGGCGGCCCGGATCGTCCGTGCCGAGGGCTTCGCCATCGGCAATGTCGCGGTGCAGGTCATCGGCGTCCGCCCGAAGGTCGGCAAGCGCCGCGAGGAGGCCCAGAAGGCCCTCTCCGCCGCGGTCGGCGCGCCGGTGTCGGTCTCGGGGACGACCACCGACGGGCTGGGGCTGACCGGCCGGGCCGAAGGGCTCGCCGCCATCGCCACCGCGCTGGTCTACCGGCAGGGCTGAGGCCCCGGCGGTTGCGGCCTCCGGGCGGTGCCCCGGCCCGGACCGGAAGCGGATTCCTGGCCCCCGCCGGAGCGCCGGACGCATTCCGGCAACAAAGCCGCCCCGCGCCCCCGAAAGGGTCGCGGGGCACTGCCGCCGGACCACTACCCTGGTTGCCGTGACTATTCGCCTGTACGACACCAGCGCCCGGCAGATCCGCGACTTCACCCCGCTCGTGCCGGGCTGCGTGTCGATCTACCTCTGTGGCGCCACCGTCCAGGCGCCGCCGCACATCGGGCACGTCCGCTCGTACCTGAACTTCGACATGCTGCGGCGCTGGTTCACGTACCGCGGCTACGACGTGACCTTCATCCGGAACGTCACCGACATCGACGACAAGATCATCCGGAAGGCGGCCGAACAGGGCCGCCCCTGGTGGTCCATCGGCTACGAGAACGAGCGCGCGTTCAACGACGGCTACCACGCCCTCGGTTGCCTGCCGCCCACCTACGAGCCCCGCGCCACCGGGCACATCACCGAGATGATCGAGATGATGCGCGGCCTGATCGAGCGCGGTCACGCGTACGAGGCGGACGGCAGCGTCTACTTCGACGTGCGCTCCTTCCCCGAGTACCTGGCCCTGTCCAACCAGGAGCTCGACAAGCTCCAGCAGCCCAGCGAAGAGGGCATCACCGGCAAGCGCGACCCCCGCGACTTCGCCATGTGGAAGGCCAGCAAGCCCGGCGAGCCCGACTGGGAGACGCCCTGGGGCCGGGGCCGCCCGGGCTGGCACCTCGAGTGCTCCGCGATGGCGCACAAGTACCTCGGCGAGGCCTTCGACATCCACGGCGGCGGGCTGGACCTGATCTTCCCGCACCACGAGAACGAGATCGCCCAGGCCAAGGCCTTCGGCGACGCCTTCGCCTCGTACTGGCTGCACAACGCCTGGGTGACCCTGTCCGGCGAGAAGATGTCCAAGTCGCTGGGCAACTCCGTGCTGGTCGGGGAGATGGTGCAGCGCTGGCGGCCGATCGTGCTCCGCTACTACCTCGGCACCCCGCACTACCGTTCGATGATCGAGTACAGCGAAGAGGCACTGCGCGAGGCCGAGTCCGCCTTCGCCCGCATCGAGGGCTTCTGCCAGCGCGTGGTCGAGAAGGCCGGCCCGGTCGAGCCGGCCACCGAGGTCCCGCCGGCCTTCGCCGAGGCGATGGACGACGACCTGGGCGTCCCGCAGGCCCTGGCGATCGTCCACACCACCGTCCGGCAGGGCAACAGCGCCCTGGCGGCGGACGACAAGGACGGCGCCGTCGCCCGGCTGGCCGAGGTCCGCGCGATGCTCGGCGTGCTGGGGCTGGACCCGCTCGACGCGCAGTGGGCCGGCGAGGGCGACCGGGGCGAGGAACTGCACGGCGCGGTCGACACGCTCGTCCGTCTGGTCCTGGAGCAGCGCGAGTCCGCCCGGGCCCGCAAGGACTGGGCCACCGCCGACGCCATCCGGGACCAGCTGGGCCAGTCCGGCCTGGTCATCGAGGACGGCCCCAGCGGTCCGCGCTGGTCCCTCGGACCCCGCTGACCCGCCCCGCGGCCGGGTCTCACAGGTGCCGCCCGGGCCTCCGGGCGGCACACTCTTCATACGTACATATCGCAGCACCAACGAAACAGGTAGAGGTCATGGCCGGGAACAGCCAGCGCAGGAACCGCCGCACGTCCAACAAGAAGGGCGCCACGGTCGGCAGCGGTGGCCAGCGGCGCAAGGGCCTGGAGGGCAAGGGCCCCACGCCCAAGGCGGAGGACCGCAAGGGCCACAAGGCCTACCGCGTCTCCAACGCCATGGCCCGGCAGGCCGCCAAGCGTCGCCCGGCCCCCCGCCGGGGCGGCCCCAAGGGCACCAGCGAGATGGTCGTCGGCCGCAACCCGGTCTTCGAGGCCCTGCGTGACGGCGTGCCCGCCACGACCCTCTACGTCCAGCAGTTCATCGACAACGACGAGCGGGTCCGCGAGGCCCTGGCGCTGGCGCAGGCGCGCGGCAACATCAACCTGATGGAGGCGCCGCGCCCCGAGCTCGACCGCATGACCAACGGGCTCAACCACCAGGGCCTGGTCCTCCAGGTCCCGCCGTACGAGTACGCCCACCCGGAGGACCTGACCGCCGAGGCCTACGACGCCGGGCAGGACCCGCTGATCGTGGCCCTCGACGGGGTCACCGACCCGCGCAACCTGGGCGCCATCGTCCGCTCCGTCTCCGCCTTCGGCGGCCACGGCGTGGTCATCCCCGAGCGCCGGGCGGCCGGTATGACCGCCGGTGCGTGGAAGACCTCGGCGGGCACCGCGGCGCGTACGCCGGTGGCCCGGGTGACCAACCTGACCCGCGCCCTCCAGGACTACAAGAAGGCCGGCATCACCGTCGTCGGCCTCGCGGCCGAGGGCACCCACGAGGTCCAGGACCTCGAAGCGCTCGGCGGCCCGGTGGTCATCGTGGTCGGCTCCGAGGGCAAGGGCCTGGGCCGCCTCGTCGGCGAGACCTGCGACTTCCTGGTCCGCATCCCGATGCCCGGCGGCGCCGAGTCCCTCAACGCCGGCGTAGCCGCCGGCGTCGTCCTCTACGAGGCGGCCCGCAAGCGCGGCTGACCACGTCCGGATGTGCCCGAGGGCCTGCTCGCCGTACCGGGAGCAGGCCCTCGGGCGTGTCCTGGTCAGGACGTGCCGGCGGCCTCCGGCAGCCCGGCGAGCCGCGCGCGGTAGAGGGTGACGAGCGTGTAGCCGTCGGTCAGCTCCCCGGTCGCGGCCATCGCCTCGGCCTCGGCGAAGGACACCGGCCGCGCCGAGCGGATGCCTTCGGCCCTCTCCAGTGCGCCGATCCCGTCGATCACGGCCGCGAACAGCCTCACCCGGTCGGCCGTCATGCCGGTGTCCGGGTGCACGTCCCCGAGCGGGGTCAGCGACAGGATCCCGGCGCCGATCTCCTCGCCCAGCTCCTTGGCCGCGTTGGCGTCGTCCGCCAGCCCGGCGGTGCCCATGCCGCGCGGGATCTCCCAGTGCCAGGACCGGGTGGCGTGCCGGAAGTGCTCGATCAGCACCAGCCGGCCGTCCGGCAGCAGCGGCAGCACGACGCAGCCCGGCTCCCTCGTCGCGCCGACGGCGCGCAGGTACGTGCCCTCGTAGCCGCCGGGGAAGCGCACCGGGTCCCGGAGCAGCAACAGGAACTGGTCCTCCCACAGCACCCCGCCCGCGGCGGCCACCGCGTCGGGGTCGGTCAGGATCTCGATCCCGTCGGGTTCGTTGTGGAAGAGCTCGGGCCGCTCGGTCCGCAGCTGTTCGTAGCGTTCGACACCTCTGGTCATGCCTTCCCCCTCTGGCTCATGACGTCCCTTCTGGCTGCTGGTCGGCCTGTCGTGGTGCGACGGGCCCGGGCCGGCGCTCCTCGATCCGCCCGCCCGCGCCCCGGTACGTCCCGAGGATGGCCTCCCAGTCCCGCCTGAGACTGCCCAGCCGCATGGTCGGCAATGTCAGGCTGTGGCCGAGACCTCCGCGCCGCCGCACCAGCGGGCCCCGGGCGCCCTTCTCCCGGAACTCCAGCCGCATGGTCAGCGGACCGGCGACGGCGAGCACGGTCTCCAGCCCCGCCGTCACCAGTTCGGCGCCCTCGCCGGAGGTGATCCGCAGGGCGATGCCCGCCGACTCCAGCACGAGCGTGCTGGTGATCTCGCGGGCGAAGCCCGTGCCCGTGCCGCTGGTCTTGCGGGCCGCCTTGAGCATCCGCGCGTGCCGGCGCGCCACCTCGGAGGTACCGGCCGCGAACTCCTCGGGAGAGGGCAGCCGGCCGTCCCGGAAGCCACCGCGCAGGAACGAGTCCAGCGTGTCGACGTACCCCCGCCACTCCTCCTCCCGGCGCAGCCGCACGATGTCGGCCAGGGAGAGCTCCGCGTACGAGTTGGGGCCGTCCACCGCGCGGTGCAGCGCGTCGGCGAAGACGTCCCGCAGCAGCCGGCCCAGTGCCACCGGGTCCTCGGCGCGCGGCCGGGAGTCCTCCCGCAGCTCCTGGAGCGTCGAACGCGGCGGCGAGCCGGGCGGGGTGAGCGGGATGACGCCGCCCGCGAGCGGCACGCCGAGGTTGTAGGCCAGGTCGACGAGCTGCTTGGTGGCGGCCACGTGCGGGCCTTCGCGCAGCAGGTTCTGGTACGGCTCGGTGCCCGGGCGGGTCAGGAACTCGGTGTAGACGGCGTTCCGGGTGATGGCGCTCCGGCGCTGGCCGGCCGCCCACACCGCCAGGTCGGTCAGGACGCCGTCCTGCATGGCGGCCGCCTGCTCCTTGGAGATGCCGAGGTCCTTGGCGAGTTGGTCTTCGCGCAGGTGCTTCAGGCCACCGAGCGTGGTGGCGAAGAAGGTCCCGATGTTCTCGGCGACGGTGAGGTTGGCCGCGTCGTCCCAGTCGAAGCGGACCAGGCCCGGGTCGGAGTCGTCCGTCACGAGCCGGGACCAGGCGCGGTGCACCGACGGGTCGTACCCCCAGGTGAAGTCGGCGGCCGCGGCACGCTCGGTGAACAGGTACGGGACCAACGCCCGGCTGTCCAGCAGCCGGATGAGGGCGCCGCGCTCGACCGGGTCGGCGTCCGGCAGGTAGTTCGCGTACAGCGCCTCGTTGTTGAGGAAGAACGCGCGGTTGACGATCAGGGTCCCGCTGTTGACGAGGGCCCGCCGCAGCTCGGCGGCGGCGGTGGCCACCGCCTCGGTCGTCGGGCCCGCCGCCGCCTCCGGGCGCTGGCGGGTGGCGGTGAGGTCGGCGGGCAGCCACTGGTTGTCCAGTGCCTGGGCCATCACCGGGTAGTCGGTCAGGTCGGAGAAGTGGAGTTCGTTGCCCCGACGGGGCGGGTTCTGGGTAGGACTGGTCATCGTCGGCCCCCCTGGCAGATGACGTGAGCCACACCAACTTGCACGATTCTCACACCGGTTGACTACCTCCAGGGGAACGCTGGTTCCCCAGAGGGAGGGATGGCCGGATCTTGACGGGGCATGGACACATCCGCGGTGTCAAGGCAGTGTCCTAAACACCCGTCACTCGGTTAGATGAGCGTGGACACCAGAACGCCAGGGTTCGACGAACAGCCCGCGCTGAGCATGGTCAAGGTGCCGTGCGACCCCGCGCAGGTCATCGT
This sequence comes from Streptomyces sp. NPDC089919, assembly GCF_040684615.1. Taxonomy (NCBI): domain Bacteria; kingdom Bacillati; phylum Actinomycetota; class Actinomycetes; order Kitasatosporales; family Streptomycetaceae; genus Streptomyces; species Streptomyces sp. NPDC089919. The sequence continues at coordinate 46,689 of NZ_JBFBGK010000007.1, read as the reverse complement.
CAACCACGCCAGCTTCCGCGTGCAGCTCGCTCCGAAGGCGCGGCCCAAGGCCGCCGGTCCGGCCAGGATGCCCGTACTCGGCGGGGCCGGGGCGGCGGGAGGGGCGCGGCGGCGGGCGCCCGTGGTGTGGAGCGGCAAGGCGGGGGCCGGCGACTCCGCGGCCACCGGCGGGCTGCTGCAGGCCGTGCGCGAGGCGGGGTACGCCCGGGACGCCGGCGCCACCCAGGTCATCCCGCGGGTGGACCTCCTCGACGACACCGTCCCGACGCAGCCGGTCATCGGCCAGCAGCGCGGCCACTGCGACGACGACACGCAGCTGCTGACCCCGGTCGGCGACGGGTACGGCGGCTACGACTCCGGCTACGGCCCCGGGTACGGGGCCGCCGACCCGGACCTCAGCCCCGCCGCGGCCGCCGAGATCGCCGCCGCCCGCCGCCAGGGCGCCGACCCGGCGCTGCGGCAGGGGTACTACCCGGGCCGCCGGATGAACCTCGGCGTCGTGCTGCTCCCGCTGCGCGTCTTCCTCGGTTTCATCTCCATCTACGCCGGCATGGGCAAGCTCTGCGACCCCGTCTACTTCGACGGCGGCGAGCGCGGCTCGATGGTCACCTGGCTGCACACGCTGCACCCCTGGGCGCTGGCCGAGCCGCTGCGGGACTTCGCGCTGGCGCACCCGGTGGGCGCCGGCCTGAGCGTGGCCTTCCTCCAGGTGATCGTCGGCGTCCTGACGGTCTTCGGCCTGTGGCAGCGGTTCGCCGCCTGCTTCGGGGCGCTGCTGTCGGCGGCCCTGCTGATGACGGTCAGCTGGCGGACCGTCCCGGCGTACGACGCGCCGGACATCATCTACCTCGCCGCCTGGAGCCCGCTGATCATCGCCGGGGCCCCGGTCTACTCCCTGGACGGGCGGCTGGCCGGCGAGGCCTGGCGGACCCTCGGGCCGCGCTCCGCGCTGTGGGAGCTGCGCCGCCGGGTGCTGCGCCGCGGCGCCCTGATGGCCACGATCGTGGTCGGGGTGACCCTGCTGCTCGGTTCGCTGCTCGGCGGGGCGGTCCGGTCCACCACCGTGGTGACGGTCCCCGGCCCGGACGACGCGCCCAGCAACTACCTGCCGGGCTCGCCGCTGCCGACGGAGCCGAAGAAGGCCCACCGGACCGGTACGAAGACGGCCAGGACCGCGGAGCCGTCGGCCGAGGCCTCCAAGGCCCCGAAGTCCTCCCGGACGCAGCCCGGGAAGGTCCGGGAGAGCGCCACCACCGGCGCCGAGTCGCCGACCGCCACCCAGGGCGCGGGGCGCGACGGTACGGCCACCAAGCCGCGGCGGTCCACGACCCGGCCGCCGGCCACCTCCTCCGGCCCGACCTCCTCCGGCGGCACCGGCGGCAGCACCGGCGGTTCGGGCGGCGGCAGCCAGGAGCCGTCCAAGCCGGGCGGCAGCACCGGCGGCGGGAACGGCGGCCTGCTGGGCGGCGTCCTGGGCTGAGCCCGGGCCGGCGGTACGACGCCGGCGGCAGGACGCAGGAAGGACACGGCAGGGCCCGGCGCGCACCCCGCGCGCCGGGCCCTGCCGCGCTCCCCGGGCTCGCGCCCCCGCTCCGCCCCGACCGGGTGAGGGCGGAGCGATTCTGCTCGGGGCGGCGGGAGTACGGCCGTGGCGGGCGGCGCGGGCTCGGCTATCCAGGAGGCGCCCGTACCCCCGAACCTCCGGAAGGTGCCGCATGCGCCCCACCCGCCCCCTCCTGACGGCCGCCGCCGCGCTCCTCGCCCTGTGCGGCAGCACCGCCGCGGCCCAGGGACGACAACCCGCCCCGCATCCCGGCCCCGGCGCCGCGCGGGCCGCCGAATCCCTCACCTACGTCACCGGAGCCCCGGTGGACGTCCCGTGGGAGATCCGGGTGCTGCGCACCGCCAAGGCCACCTGCCCGGCCGGTCAGACGCCCACCGGGGGCGGGATGACCACCTCCCCCAAGTGGTTCAGGTTCACCATCTCCAGCTCCTACGCGAGCGGCCGGGACTGGATCGTCACGGGCAACAACGAGGACACCCTGAACTCGGGGACGATCTCGGCCACCGTGGTCTGCTCCCCGAACGCCCACCACCAGGTCTTCGGCAGCCCCGTCACGGTCCAGACCCTCGAGGTCGCGTACCTGCACCAGCGCTGTCCGGCCGGCGAGGTGCCCACCGGCGGCGGTGGGCGGGGGCAGTCGCAGGGCATGGTCCTGCAGAACTCGCTCCAGAACCTGAACGCGTGGGAGGCCGCGTACCTCAACGACACCGGGGCGCCGAGGACCGGGGAGCCGTTCGTGGTCTGCTCGGCGGCGCCCCACCACCTCGTCCCCGGGCGGTCGGGCCCGGTGACCAAGTGGGGCGGCACCGGCACCTCCTGGGTGCAGTGCCCGCCGGGGCAGCAGGTCACCGGCGGCGGTGGCGCCGGTCCGGGGACCGTGCTGGTGCAGTCCACCTTCGAGAACAACGGCTGGCGGGTCACCAGCATGAACCAGACGAACGACCAGCAGCAGGTCGCCGCGTTCGCGGTGTGCACGGGCAGCTGACGGGCCCCGCGGCAGCGCGCCCCGCCGACCGGTCGGGTCGGCGGGGCGCAGCCGTGGGGAGGGGGCGGGTGCGTGCGGGCACGGCCCCGGGAAGGGGCTCAGGCGCCGCGCTGGGCGGCCAGTTCCTTCGCGGCCTCGGTGAGGTCCTTGGCGGTGTCGATCGCCCGCCAGTAGGCCCCCTGCGGCAACGGGAAGCCCGCCAGGCGGCGTTCGCGCGCCAGCCGGGGGAAGGTGCTGCGCTCGTGGTCGCCGAGGTCCGGCAGCAGCTCGGCGAACTCCGCGGAGAACACGTACACGCCCGCGTTGATCAGGTAGGGCGAGGGCGGGGACTCGATGAAGTCGAGGACGTGGCCGAACTCGTTGGTCTCCACCGCGCCCCACGGGATGCGCGGGCGGGCCAGCGCGAGGGTGGCGGTGGCGGCCCGCTCCTCGTGGAAGGCGGCCATCTCGCGCAGCGAGAAGCGGGTCCAGATGTCGCCGTTGGTGGCGTACCAGGGACGGTCCGGGTGCGGCAGGTGCGCGGCGGCGTACTTGAGGCCGCCGCCGCGGCCCAGCGGCTCGGTCTCGACGACGGTGGTCACGCGCAGCGGGAGGTCCGCCTTGGCGAGCCAGTCCTGGAGCACCTCGGCGAGGTGCCCGCAGGAGACCACGGCGTCGGTGACGCCCTCGGCGGCCAGCCAGGCCAGCTGGTGGCCGATGATCGGCACGCCGGTGCCGGGGATCTCGACCATGGGCTTCGGCCGGTCGTCGGTGTACGGACGCAGCCGCGATCCCTGTCCGCCGGCCAGGACGACTGCCTGGGTCGGGGCGGCGGGGAACGCGGCCGCGGGGTCTGCTGCGGTGGCTGAGGGGTCTGCCGTCATGCCCCGCAGCCTATGCGGGGCGTCCGGACGGGTGGGACCGGGCTCAGCCGAAGGAGGCGACGCCGGAGGCGAAGGAGGTGTCGCACACCGGGCGGGCGTACGTCTGCGCCTTGGTGGGCCCGTAGATGCCGACGGCCGCCCGGCCCAGCGCGCGGGCGATGCCGCCGCAGTAGGCCGCCAGCGAGGGCCGGCGGTCCACCTCCTTCTGGAGGTGGGTCAGGACGGCTCCCGGGTCCTTGGTCTCCTGGAGCTCCCCGAGCAGGCGGTCGCGCAACACGTCCTGCGGGGCGCGGGACTTGGCCTGGACGGAGACGTCCTCGGAGGAGGCCGTGAGGACCTGGGAGGGGGAATTGTCCGCCCAGGGGACCATGGTGACCGCGAGGGTCCCGGAGAGGACCAGGACGACGGGCAGGACCAGGGCGAGGGATCGGCCGATACGGCGGGCAGTGTGGGTCACGAGGGCGAGAGTAGCGCTCGGTGAAGATTTGGCGACATTTAGTCACCCTGTCGGGGGATGGTTCGACGGCGTCTTTCGAATGGGGTGTTGACGCACGGGGATCGAAACCGCCCGGTGTGGCGGGGTATTTGTCAGACAAGAGCAGCCGGCCCGGGCCCCCGGGAACGGCCGGAGGGGCGGCCCCGTGCCGGGGCCGCCCCTCCTGTCGCGTGTCCGGGTCAGTCGGACAGGCGCGCACCGGTGGAGGTGGAGAAGACGTGCGTCTCGCCGCCGCGCGGGACCACGCGGACGGTGGCGCCCTTCTCGGGCACCTGGCGGCCGTTCACGCGGACCACGAGCTCCTTCTCGGAGCCGCCGACCTGCGCGCTGCCGTAGACGTAGCCGTCGGCACCCAGCTCCTCGACGACGTTGACGGTGACGGCCAGGCCGCCCTCCTCGACGAGGTCGAAGTGCTCGGGGCGGATGCCGACCGTGACGGTCTTGTCGCCCTTGTCCGCGGCGGCCGAGACCGCCTCGCGGGAGACCGGCACCACGGCGTCGCCGAACTTCACGCCGCCGTCGGCGATGGGCACCTCGACGAGGTTCATCGCGGGGGAGCCGATGAAGCCGGCGACGAAGAGGTTCGCCGGCCGGTCGTACATGTTGCGCGGGGTGTCGACCTGCTGGAGCAGGCCGTCCTTGAGCACGGCCACCCGGTCGCCCATGGTCATGGCCTCGACCTGGTCGTGGGTGACGTACACGGTGGTGATGCCCAGGCGGCGCTGGAGGCCCGCGATCTGGGTGCGGGTGGAGACGCGGAGCTTGGCGTCCAGGTTCGACAGCGGCTCGTCCATGAGGAAGACCTGCGGCTGGCGGACGATGGCACGGCCCATGGCCACGCGCTGGCGCTGGCCGCCGGAGAGGGCCTTGGGCTTCCGGTCGAGGTAGGGCTCGAGGTCGAGGATCTTCGCGGCCTCCTCCACCTTCTTGCGGATGGTGGCCTTGTCGACGCCGGCGATCTTGAGGGCGAAGCCCATGTTGTCGGCGACGGACATGTGCGGGTACAGCGCGTAGTTCTGGAACACCATCGCGATGTCCCGGTCCTTGGGCGGCAGGTGCGTGACGTCCTTGTCGCCGATGCGGATCGCACCGCCGTTGACGTCCTCCAGGCCCGCGAGCATGCGCAGGGAGGTGGACTTGCCGCAGCCGGAGGGGCCGACGAGGACGAGGAACTCGCCGTGCTCGATCTCGAGCTCGAGGGCGTCGACGGCGGGCTTGTCGGCTCCGGGGTAGAGCCGGGTCGCGCGGTCGAAAGTGACGGAAGCCATGGTGATGCGTCCCTTCACCGGCAGGAACGTGCCGGACGATCCGAGTAAAGGAAGGATGGGTCTAGTCCACTGTGCGGACTTTCCGGTGACGCTACCCCGGCGGCGGCCCGTCTGTCAGCCCTCCCGGGCCCGTGATATTCCTGACGACCTCCCCGCGCGACCTGGGTACACTGCACGGGACGTGCCGCCTTAGCTCAGTCGGCTAGAGCGCTTGACTTGTAATCTTGAGGTCGTCGGTTCGATTCCGACAGGCGGCTCTTTCAGGAAGGCCCCCGCCCTGGTGGCGGGGGCCTTCCGTCATGAACAGCACCATGTGGGGGGACGGAAATGCGCAGGATGACGGCCGTGGGCGGCGCGGTGGCGCTGCTGCTGGCGGGGGCCGGGGCGGCGGTGGCCGACTCCGATCCGACGTTCGCCTTCGACGGTGTGCGGAACTACTCCGTGATGCCCGGCGAGGGCTGGGCCGAGCTGCAGCCCAGCTCCGTCAGCGGTAGCGGGTCGGGCGGCGACGGCACCTTCGTCTACGCGGTCAGCAGGAAGCCGCTGACCGACGCGGCCTGGACCGCGGGCGGCGCGCCCGCCGGCCTCAAGGCCGAGGCCAACGGCTGCACCGCCAAGGCCGGGGTCGCCGGGGTCTACCTGTGCGACTACAAGGACTGGAACCTCTTCGGCCCGAAGCTGGTGCCCGCCGCCTCGGCCGCGCACGGCACCACCGCCTACTACGGCGTGGTGTACGTCCCGCGCGGCGAGAGCGTCGCGACCGGCATCAAGCAGGCCCAGACGGCCGCCGCCCGCCCCGAGGACGGGAGGCACGCGGCCCGCACGGTGACGGTGAAGTCGGCCGCCCACGTCGCGCAGAACAAGCTGGCGCTGACGACCCCGGGCGTGAGCGCCGGTTCCTCGGTGCAGCACACCGTCACGCTGCACGCCGTGGACGCCGGTGAGCTCCAGGTCTTCTTCGAACCGGCCCCCGGCTACCGCGCCTGGGACCAGGGCGAGCTCAAGGGCGGTGTCACGGCCGTCTCCTCGACCGGCGCCCCCGCCCCGGCCTGCGACCACTCCACCGGCGAGCCGTACGGCGCCACCGCGCGCTGCACGGTCACGGCCCCGGGCGACTACACGCTGACCTACACCTGGGCCTCGGAGGCCGCCGCGCCCGCCTGGAAGCTGACGGCCACCGCGAAGTACCAGGTGTACCAGTGGGACACCGGCAACCCGCAGGCCACCTCGGCCTTCGCGGTGCGCAGCGACGTCCCGGTCGTCCAGCGGTACAAGCTCTTCGCCCGGACCGCCACCGGCGACGTCGTCGGGTACGACGGGCGCGCCAAGGGCGAGTTCTTCGACAACCTGCTCGGCGGCACCTTCGACTGGAACCGCTACACCGCCCTCACCACCCTCGCCCCGGTCACCGTGCAGGGCACCGGCCAGGGCGCGGTGGGCCGGGACAGGGCGGGCGTGCTCTGGTACCACCGCAGCACCACCTCCGGCGCGGTGTTCCGGTCCCGGCTCAAGGTCGGCGGCGGCTGGAACGTGTACGACACCCTCGTCGGAACCTCGGACCTGACCGGTGACGGGAAGGCTGACCTGGTCGCCCGCGACACGAGCGGCGTGCTGTGGCTGTACCGGGCCACGGGCACCTCGAGCGCGCCCTTCGCCCCGCGCACCAAGGTGGGCACCGGCTGGCAGCAGTACGGCGCCCTGGCCCGCGGCAACGACCTGACCGGGGACGGGAAGGCCGACCTGCTCGCCCGCGACAAGACGGGCGTGCTGTGGCTGCACCCCGGTACCGGCAAGGCGGCGGCGCCGTTCGCCCCGCGGGTGAAGGTCGGCGGGGGCTGGAACGCGTTCAACGCGCTGGTCGGCTTCGGCGACCTGAACGGTGACGGGAAGGCCGACCTGCTGGCCCGCGACGCGGCCGGGGTGCTCTCGCTCTACAAGGGCACCGGCCAGGCGGCGGCGCCGTTCGCGCCCCGGGTCAAGGCCGCGACCGGCTTCAAGCAGTACAACCTGCTCTTCTAGCGGGGAGGGCGGTGCCCCCAGCCCCTCGTCCGCCGGTCCCCGACCGGTGGGCGGGGGGCTGAAACTTTGTAACAGAAGCCGGTGTTGTACGGTCCGCGCACGTCATGCGGGGAACATGACGTTGCCGCGGCAGGCACTCTGCCGACTCATGTGTGGAGCGCGAACATGCGCGATTTCATCGGCCGGGGCGTACGCCGCCTCGGCGTCCTCGGGGGTGTCCTGGGAGGCGGCGCGGCGCTGGTCGCCGCGGGGACGCTGGCGCCCGGTACGGCCTTCGCCGCCGAGGACGGCTACTCCTTCACCTACCTCGACCACGTGATCCCGCCCGGCCAGGGCACCGCGGTCGCCCTCCGCCCGGACCTGCTGACGGGCACCCCGGACGGCACCCTCGTCTACGCCCTGTCCAAGGCGCCGCTGACCGACGCGTCCTGGGCCAAGGGCGGGCTGCCCGCCGGGATGACCGCCACGGTGGACTCCAACTGCACCCCCGCGCCCCGCGTCAAGGGCGTCTTCCTCTGCCCGACCAGCGAGGACAACGGCTACGTGGGCCCCGCGGTCTCCGCCGGGGAGAACGTCAAGGACGACACGAAGCTGCACTTCGGCGTGGCCTACGCGCCGCGCGGCACCAGCATCGACAAGGCCGTCAAGGCCGCCCAGCTCTCGGCGAGTTCGCCGGTCAAGGGCCGGGTCGAGGCGCACACCGTGCGGGTGCTGACCGCCGAGCACGTCAAGAAGAACAAGGTGCTGCTGACCACCCCGGACGTGCCCGCGGGCGGTTCGGTGCGGCACACCGTCACGATCCACGCCATCGACAAGGGCGTGCTCTCCCTCGGCTTCTCGGCCAGTCGCCCCTACCGGCAGTGGGACCCGGACGAGCTGAAGGTCGAGCTGGTCTCCGTCAAGGGCGGTGCGGGCGCCAGCGGTTGCACCGTCAAGCGCGGCGAACTGACCTGGGAGGGCCTGACCTGCGACGTCAAGCCCGGTGACGTGACGATCACCTACAAGCTCAAGGCCGATGCCAAGAGCCCCAACTGGAAGATCGACGCCGCCGCCCAGTACAACGTCTACACGGCGGGCTGGAGCGAGGCCGGCGGCCAGGCCTCCTTCGGCGTCAAGGGCGGCACCCCGGTGCGCGAGCGGTACGTGCTGCTGCGCCGCGACACCGCGGGCGTGCTGAACATGCACCAGGGCAGCGGCAAGGCCCCGGGGATCTTCGGCCGTTCGGACACCGGCGACCCGAGCTGGCAGCGCTACACCGCCGTCACCAAGCTCTCCCCGCTGCTGGTGCAGGGCACCGGTGGGCCGGTGGTCGGCCGGGACAAGGCCGGCGTGCTGTGGAACTACGACCTCGCGGACGACACGGGCGGCGGCCTGTACGAGCCGAAGAAGGTCGGCGGCGGCTGGAACGTCTACGACGCGCTGGTCGGCGCGGGTGACCTGACCGGGGACGGCAAGCCGGACCTGATCGCCCGGGAGCCCTCGGGCGCGCTGTGGCTGTACACGGGGACCGGCAAGCCGAAGGCGCCCTTCGACGCCCGGGTGAAGACCGGCGGGAACTGGGCGGGCCTGAAGGCCCTGGCCGGCGCCTCCGACCTGACCGGTGACGGGAAGCCGGACCTGGTGGCCACGGACGCGGCCGGCACGGCCTGGCTGTACCCGGGCACCGGCAAGGCCGCGGCGCCGTTCGCCAAGCGCCTGAAGGTGGCGACCGGTTGGTCCTCGTACGACGCGCTGGTGGTGTCGGGGGACATGAACTCCGACGGCCGGGCGGACCTGCTGGCCCGGGACGGTTCGGGCCGGCTGTGGCTGCTGAAGGGCACCGGCAAGGCCGCCGCGCCCTTCGCGGCGCGGGTGAAGGTCTCCGGCGGCTGGGCCGCGGGTGACCTGCTGATCTAGCCGGCGGTGCACGCCGGTTGCCGGGCCGGGTCCTCCAGGGGGCCCGGCCCGGTGCCGTTCCCGGCGGTCCGCGGGGGCTCAGTGCCGGCCGGAGATCCGGTCGGCCAGCTTGGCCAGCGGGGCCGTGGCCGCGCTGAGGCCGGCGGCCTCCCGGCGGTCCGCCTCGCGGTACGCGGCGTACAGCGCGTGCACCCCGAGCCAGCGGAACGGCTCCGGCTCCCAGCTGCGGACCCGGTGGCCGACCCAGGGCAGCTCGGTGAGGTCGGTGGGGCCCGCCTCGCCGAGGTCCTGGCGGACCAGGTCGCGCAGGGTGCGGCCGGCCAGGTTGGCGGTGGCCACCCCGCTGCCGACGTAGCCGCCGGCCCAGCCGAGGCCGGTGGCCCGGTCGAGGGTGACGGTCGCGCACCAGTCGCGGGGTACCCCGAGCACCCCGGACCAGGCGTGCGCGATGCCGGCGCCGGCCAGCTGCGGGAAGAAGCGCACCAGGATCTCGCGCAGCGCCTCGACGGTGGCGGGCTGGGTGCGGCCGTCGTTGTCGGTGCGCGAGCCGAAGCGGTACGGGACGCCCCGGCCGCCGAGGGCGATCCGGTCGTCGGCGGTGCGCTGGGCGTACATGTAGGCGTGCGCCATGTCGCCCAGGGTCTCGCGGCCGTTCCAGCCGATGGCCTCCCAGGCCTCGGCGGGCAGCGGATCGGTCACGATCATCGAGGAGTTCATCGGCAGCCAGGCGCGCTTGTGCCCCTTGAGGCCGGCGGTGAAACCCTCCGTGCAGCGCAGCACGTGCCGGGCGCGGACGGTGCCGTACGGGGTGACGGCGCGGCCCGGGGCGATCTCGGTGACCGGGGTGGACTCGTGGATCGTGACGCCCAGCCGCTCGCAGGCGTCGGCCAGGCCCTTGGCGAGCTTGACCGGGTGGATGCGGGCGCCGTGCGGGGTCCAGGAGGAGCCGACGGCCCCGCTGACCTTGATCCGGGCGGCGGTGGCGCGGGCGCCGTACAGCTCGCGGTCGTCCTCGCCGTAGCCGACCTCGTCGGCGTGGAACTCCTTGAGGCGGGCGAACTGCGCCGGAGTGTAGGCGACTTCGAGGACCCCGCCCTGGTGGACGTCGGCGTCGATGCCCTCCTTGTCGGCGGTCTCGACGACCTCGGTGACGGTGGCGTTCATGGCGCGCTGGAGGCGGACGGCGGCCTCGTGGCCGTGCAGCTTGGCGTACCGGTCGCGGCCGGCGATGCCGTTGTAGAGCCAGCCGCCGTTGCGGCCGGAGGCGCCGTACCCGCAGAACTTCTGCTCGAGGACGGTGATCCGCAGGCCGGGGGCGGCCTGCTTGAGGTAGTAGGCCGTCCACAGGCCGGTGTAGCCGCCGCCGACGATGCAGACGTCGGCGGTGCGGTCGCCGGGCAGCGGCTCGCGGGGGGCGGGCAGGCCGTCCTGGGCGAACCAGAAGGAGATGCCGCCGTTGACCGGCTGCGGGGTCGGGGTCGTCGCGCGTGTCATGGGCTGTTCGTACACCTCCACCGGCGTGCGGTGCACGGGGCAGCGTGTAGGGAACGGGTAGGGATTTCTGGGCCTTGTGTCCTCTGGCCAGGGACTTTCGCCGGTCCGGGGGCGGTGTCGGGGCGGGTTAGCGTCGAAGTGATCTGCCACCTTTTGAGAGGTTCACGCCGATGTTCCCCTTCGTACGCCGTTCCTCGCGCGCGGGATCCCGGCGGACCGCGGGCCGGGCCCTGGTCGCGGCGGTCGCGGTGACGGCGCTGGCCGGCTCGGTGGCGGCCTGTTCCTCGGGCGGGCGGTCGGAGGCCTCCCAGGGGGAGATCCGGACCAGCCCGATCGCGGCGCAGCTGGCCAACCTGCCGGCGCGGGTGGAGGACGCGAAGATCGTGGTCGGCGCGCCGGACGCGCCCCGGACGGCGCAGGTCCTGGTCGACCCGCACTGCGGCTACTGCCGGATCTTCGAGGGGACCGGCGGCGAGGCGCTGCTGACGGCGGCGCTGGACGGCAAGGTGAAGGTCGAGTACCTGCTGGCCTCCTTCCTCGACCAGGGCGGCAGCGGCTCGCTCAAGGCGGTCAACGCGCTGCGGGCGGCCGTGGACCGGGGCCGGTTCGCCGAGTACCACGCGGCCGTCTTCGCCAGCCAGCCCCAGGGCGCCTTCACCGACGAGCGCCTGCTGGAGATCGCGGACCGCATCCCGGGCCTGCGCTCGCCGGCCTTCGACAAGGCCGTCACCGGCCACGCGTACGAGGACTGGGCGCGGCGCGCGGAGCGGGCCTTCGAGGCCACCGGCGCCGAGGGCACCCCGCTCGTCCTCCTGGACGGGAAGCCGCTGGGCAAGGACGACCGCTCGATGTTCGACGCCGGGGCCTTCAAGAAGACGCTGGCGGCGGCCGGGATCGGCTGAGGGTCCGGCTCCGCCCGCGGAACCGCCACCACCGGGGCCTGAGCGGCGGAAACCTCTGGCGGGGTGCGGGTACGGCGGGGATGATCGGGGGATGGTCGACCTCCACCGGCTCCTCGCCTTCTGCGCCGTGTCCTTCGTCCTCGTGGTCATACCGGGTCCGAGCGTGCTCTTCATCGTCGGCCGGGCGCTGGCCCACGGCCGGCGGGCCGCGCTCGCGTCCGTGCTCGGCAACGGCCTCGGCAGCTACCTGCTGGTGATCGCGGTGGCGCTGGGCGTGGGCACCCTCGTCGAGCGGTCGGTGCTGCTCTTCACCGTGATCAAGCTGGCTGGTGCGGCGTACCTGGTCTACCTGGGCGTCAAGGCGGTACGCGCCAACTGGGGCAGGCGGCCGGTGACCGAGGCCTTCGGGACGGCCGCGGCCGAGGGGCCCGAAGTGAGCACCGCCCGGCGGGTGTGGGAGGGCACGCTGGTCGGCGTCACCAACCCCAAGAGCATCATCTTCCTCACCGCGATGCTGCCGCAGTTCGTGGACCGCGAGGCGGGGAACGTCATCGCGCAGATGCTGGTGCTGGGCCTCGCGGGCACCCTCCAGGCCTTCCTCACCGACGGCACCTGGGGCCTGGCCGCCTCCGCCGCCCGCGACTGGCTCGGCCGCTCCCCCCGCCGCATGTCGGCCCTCGGCGGCACCGGCGGCCTGGCGATGATCGGCCTGGGCGCCACGGTCGCCGTCACCGGGCGCGCGGACTGATGACCCGGCTGCCCGCCGGGGCCGGGGAGTTCCTGGACCGCTGGGGGCTGCGGCCGGACGGGCCGGTGCGGTCCGGGGCCTGTGCGCAGGTGCTGCCGGTCGTGGTGCGGGCGGGCGGCACCCCGGCCGTGCTCAAGCTGCAGCCGCCCGACGAGGAGACCGCGGGCGAGCCGGTGGCCCTGCGGGCCTGGGACGGCGAGGGGTGCGTACGGCTGCTGGCGGACGACCCGGCCAGCGGCACGATGCTGCTGGAACGGCTGGACGCGGAGCGGCCGTTGTCCGCGCTGGCGGACGTCCGGGCGGCGGTCGGGGTGATCGCCGGGCTGCTGGCCCGGCTCACGGCCCGGCCGGCCCCACCGGGCCTGCGCCGGCTGGGACCGCTGACCGAGGCGATGCTGGCCGAGGTACCGGCGGCGGCACGGACGGTCCGCGACCCGGCGGCGCGGGCGGTACTGCTGGACTGCGCGGGGGCGGCGGCGGAGGTGGCGGGCGAACCGGGGGACCGGCTGCTGCACTGGGACCTGCACTACGACAACGTCCTGGCGGGCGGGCGGGAGCGGTGGCTGGCGATCGACCCCAAGCCGCTGGCGGGGGATCCGGGCTTCGACCTGCTGCCGGCGTTGGTGAACCGCTTCGATGCGGGTGCGGTGGCCTGGCGCTTCGACCTCCTGACGGAAGCCCTGGCCTTGGACCGGGCCCGCGCCGCCGCCTGGACCGCGGCCCGCGTCCTCCAGAACCTCCTGTGGTCCCTGGAGGACGACGACCCCCTCCCCCCGGCCCAACTCGCCGTGGCCACCACCCTCCTGCGCCGGTAACCCCCGCCCCACCGCACGCGCCCCTACCGGGCCCTCCCGCCCCTGCCGTCCCTAACCAGCCCCGCCGGCGTTTGAGGCGACCGTCGCGCAGCGGCGGTGGGGGGGATCCGGGGGCGGTGCCCACCGGTTTCGGGAAGGGGCGGGGTGGGGCTGGCTCCGCGCAGCGGCCGGGCGCGGGCCCGGGAGCCGCGCCTCAATCGCCGGCGGGGCTGGGTGTGCCCGGCGGGGCTGGGGTGTTCCCGGTGCAGCGGGACGCAGAGGGCGGGCGGGGCCCAGGTTTCGGGGCGCCGCCCCGGACCCCGCGCCTCAAACGCCGGCGAGGCTGAAGTTGCCCCGGCGGGGCTGGAATGGCCCGGTCGGAGGGCCGGAGGGCGGGCCGGGCTCGGTGGGTCAGGGGGCGAGGGTGGTGAGGGCTTCGTCGGTGAGGCGGTAGACGGTCCATTCGTCCTGCGGGCGGGCGCCCAGGGACTCGTAGAACTTGATGGACGGCTCGTTCCAGTTGAGGACCGCCCACTCCAGCCGCCCGTACCCCCGCTCCACGCAGATCCGCGCCAGCTCCAGCAGCAGCGCCTTGCCCAGCCCGGTCCCGCGGTGCTCGGGCCGGACGTACAGGTCCTCGAGGTAGATGCCGTGGACGCCCTTCCACGTCGAGAAGTTGAGGAACCACAGGGCGAAGCCCGCCACCTCGCCCTCCGCCGTCTCCGCGATGTGCGCGAACGCCCCCGGGCAGGGCCCGAACAGCGCGTCGTGCAGCTGCTCCTCGGTGGCCTGCGCCTCGTGCGGGACCTTCTCGTACTCCGCGAGCTCGCGGACCAGCGCGTGGATGACGGGGACGTCGGCGGGGGTTGCGGTACGAATCATGAGCTCAGGGTAGGGGCCGGCCCGGACCACCAGCGGGCCTGTCCGGGCCCGGCGGTCAGGGCTCCAGTACGACTTTGCCCATCGTGGCCCGTCCCTCCAGCGCCCGGTGCGCCGCGGCCGCCGCGCCGAGCGGGAAGCGCTGCACGGCGGGGACCAGCCGGCCGGCCGCCGCCTCGGCGAGCGCCCGGGTCTCCAGGGTCCGCAGCGGGTCGGGCCCGCCGGCCCGGGCCAGCATCACCGGCCCGAGCACGATCTCGGAGGTGATGCCCCGCCGGGTCAGCTCCTCCTCGGTGAAGGTCAGCGGGCCGCCGTCGAGCAGCCCGCCCCCGGACCAGCCGAAGACCAGGTGCTGCCCGCCGGGGCCGAGCAGGTCGACGGCGAGTCGGCCGGTGTCCCCGCCGACCGAGTCGAAGACGACGGTGGCGGGCCGGTCGCCGAGGAAGCCGGCCACCCGCCGGTGCCAGTCCGGCAGCCGGTAGTCCACCGCCAGGTCGGCGCCGTTGGCCGTGACGGCCGCGGTCTTCGCCGGGCCGCCGGCCAGGCCGACGACGGTGGCGCCGGCGTTCTTGGCGTACTGGACGAGCAGGGTGCCGATGCCGCCCGCGGCGGCCGGTACCAGCGCCACCGCGTCCGGGCCGAGCGCGGCGAACTGCAGGATCCCCAGGGCCGTGCGGCCGGTGCCGATCATGGCGACGGCCGCCGCCTCGTCCAGGCCGGCCGGGATCTCGTGCAGCCGTTCGGCGCCGGTGACGGCCAGTTCGGCGTATCCGCCGGGGACCGGGCCGAGGTGGGCGACCACCCGCTTGCCCAGCCAGCCGGGGTCGGTGCCCGCGCCGAGGGCGTCGACCGTGCCGGCCACCTCCCGGCCCGGCACGGTCGGCAGTTCGGGCAGCGCGGGCAACGGCCCCTGGTGGCCCTCCCGCACCGCCGTGTCGAGCAGGTGCACCCCGGCCGCGGCGACGGCGATGCGCACCTGCCCGGGGCCGGGGACCGGGTCCTCGGCCTTCTCGTACGAGAGGTTCTCGGCGGGTCCGAAGGCGTGCAGGCGGACGGCGTGCATGACGTGCTCCCGGGGACGGGCCCGTGGCGGCTGCGACGGACGGC
This sequence comes from Streptomyces sp. NPDC089919, assembly GCF_040684615.1. Taxonomy (NCBI): domain Bacteria; kingdom Bacillati; phylum Actinomycetota; class Actinomycetes; order Kitasatosporales; family Streptomycetaceae; genus Streptomyces; species Streptomyces sp. NPDC089919. Next base: position 31,674 of record NZ_JBFBGK010000007.1, on the reverse strand, counting down.
GGCTGGCGGCGGCGCGGGGGCCCGCGCGTACGGGCCCCGCTCCGAGCACGAGCCAACATCCTCAAGCCCGCTTGAGGTCAACCCCGGTCCACCGCCCGCTCCGGCCGGTCCCGGTCGCCCGGATCGCCAGCGAGACCGCCTCGACGGCGCTGTTGAAGGAGACCTCGCTCAGCACGCCCGGCGCGGCCACCTCGTCACCGGCGAGGTAGACGCCCGCGCCGCGGTCGATCGCCGGGCGGTCGCGCCAGGTGGTGCCCGGCCGGTCCACCGCGCCGGTCCGGCCCGCGGCCAGCGCGGTGCGGCGCCACAGCACGCGCTCCCGCCAGCCGGCGAACCCCAGGTCGAGGAGGCGTTCCGCGCGTTCGACCCCGACCGCCTTGCCCTGCCCCGGGGCCACCGGGAACTGCGCCTGGACCAGCGACTCGCCGGCCGGGGCCAGCGTCTTGTCCGCCGCGGTGAAGCGTTCGATCCAGCCCGGCGCGTCCAGGTCCGAGACGGCGTACGGGTCGCCGCGCCGCACCCGCAGCGCCAGGTCGACCAGGACGGTGCGGCCGCTCTCCCAGGTCAGCGACGGGTCGCCGAGCAGGCTCCGGGCGGCGGCCAGCGAGGTGGCCACCACCACCGGGCCGTCGTCCAGCGGGAGTTCGGTGAGCCGCGCGCCGGTCTCGATGTGCACCCCCAGCCCGCGGGCGTGGGCCGCGAGCCGGTCCACGACCTGCTGCCAGCCGCCCCGGACGAACGTGGCCTCGGGCGGGAACCTCACCACCCGGCGCAGCCGCTCCTGCACGAAGGCTGCCGACAGGCTCCCGATGTCGTGGTGGAAGAGGGCCACGGCCAGGGAGTTGGCGACCGCCCGGGCCTCGCGCTCGCCGACCTGGGCGGCGGCCCAGCTGTGGAAGTCCAGGTCCACGGGCGCCGCCGCGGCCGGCCGGCGGGCCAGCCGCAGGGCGGCCGCCGGGGGCAGGAAGCCGAGCTTGCCGTCCCGGTGCACCTTGAGGCGGGCCGCCTCCCGCAGCGGGACCTTCGCCACCGGGCCGGTCAGGCCCCGGCGGGTCAGCCAGGTCCAGTGCGGGCCCTCCTTGTAGAAGGCGTGCGGCCCCTCGTTGGTCGCGTACCCGCCGGTGGCGGTCCGGGCGCGGCCGCCGAGCGTGCCGTGCGCCTCGTACAGCCGGACCCGGGCGCCGGCCTCGGCGCCCTCGACGGCCGCGACGAGCCCGGCGAATCCGCCGCCGATGACGGTGAGCTGCTGCATGTCCTGCTCCTTCGTACGGGCCGCGGGGCGGCTGCGGTCGCGCTGTCGGAGACAGGACAGGACGGGGCGGCGGAACGTGACACGGGCCCCGGATCCGCGGGCGGCGGGGCGTTGTCAGTGGCCTGGGTCACGATGGGGGGATGGTGCGCAAGGACGGGAAGACGAAGGCGGCCCGGCGGCCGCAGGTGCAGCTGCCGGAGCTGGCCGCCTGGCCGGGCGGCGGCCTGGAGCCGGACGGCGACTACGACGCGCTCGAGTTCACGGATACGGACCTGGCGGGGGAGGAGGGGACCGGATCGCGGTTCATGGACTGCGCGCTACGGGGGTGCGCGCTGGACGGGACGCGACTGGAGAAGGCCCGGCTGCTGGACTCCGTACTGGAGGGGGTGCGCGGGGTCGGCACGGACCTGTCCGGGGCGACCCTGCGGGACGTGGAGCTGACGGACGCCCGGCTGGGCGGCACCCAGCTGCACGGCGCGGTCCTGGAGCGGGTGCTGGTCCGGGGCGGCAAGATCGACTACCTGAACCTGCGCAAGGCCCGGCTGCGGGACGTGGTCTTCGAGGGCTGCGTGCTGGTGGAGGCCGATTTCGGGGACGCGGTCCTGGAGCGGGTCGAGTTCCGGGACTGCTCGCTGCGCCGGGTGGACTTCACCGGGGCCCGGATGACGGAGGTCGACCTGCGGGCGGTGGCCGAGCTGGACATCGCCCGCGGGGTGGAGCGGCTGGCCGGGGCGGTGATCAGCCCGGTGCAGCTGACGGAGCTGGCACCGGCCCTGGCGGCACAGCTGGGGGTGCGGGTGGAGTCCTGAGCGGGGGCCGCGCCCGGGGGCGCCCCCGGTTCGTACGGGGTGCCGGGGCCGCGCCCGGGGCCGTACGGGGCTCCGGGCCGGGGCCGGGGTCAGGCCACGCGGGGGAAGCGGGCCTGGAGGGTCCACAGGTGCGGGTTGTCGGCCAGGCCCTCGTGCATGTCGGTGAGGTCGGCGATCAGGTCGTGCAGGAAGTCGCGGGCCTCCCGGCGCAGCAGCCGGTGGCTGAAGGTCAGCGGGGGCTCCTCGGCGTCCATCCAGTCGGCCTCGATGTCCACCCACCCGAAGCGGCGCTCGAAGAGCATCCGGTCGGTGGACTCGGTGAAGTCCAGCTCGGCGTACTGCCGCTGCGAGGAGCGGCTGCCGCGCGGGTCCTGGTCCAGCTGCTCGACGATGTCGCACAGCGCCCAGGCGAAGTCGAGCACGGGCACCCATCCCCAGGCTGTGGACACCTCGCGGTCCGCCTTCACGTCGGCGAGGTAGACGTCGCCGCAGAAGAGGTCGTGGCGCAGCGCGTGGACGTCCGCGGACCGGTAGTCGGTCTGCGGAGGGTCGGGGAAGCGCCTGGAGAGGGAGTAGCCGATGTCGAGCACGTATCCGATGGTGTCACGGGCCGCGCGGTACCTCGTCCTCGCGCGGCCCGTGAGCGGTGGGGGCGGCCCGGCCGTGGCTAGTGCACGTTGACCGCGGACCAGGTGGCGGCCACCGCGCTGAACTGCGGCGAGCCGCTGCCGTAGAGGTCCGCGGCGGCGGACAGGGTCGCGACGCGGGCCTTGGCGTAGTTGGTCGAGGAGGTCATCCGGGTGGTCAGGGCCAGGTACCAGATGCGGGTGGCGGCGTCCCGGCCGATGCCGAGCAGCTTGGACCCGTCGTAGGTGGGCGAGTCGTAGGCCACCCCGTTGATCGTCTTGGGGCCGCTGCCCTCGGCGAGCAGGTAGAAGAAGTGCTCGGCGGGCCCGGAGGCGTAGTGCGGGTCCGTGTTCCCGATGCCCGCGGACCAGTAGTCGGGGGAGACCCCGTCGCGGCTGGGGCGGTCCATGCTCCGGACCGGCGTGCCGCCGACCCGCTCGCCGATGAGGTAGTCGCCGAGGTCGGTCGGGTTGTCCGCGGCGAACTCGATCGCGCTGCCGAAGATGTCCGAGGTGGCCTCGTTGAGCCCGCCGGGCTCGCCCGCGTAGGTCAGGTTGGCGGTGGCCGAGGTGACGCCGTGGGAGATCTCGTGGCCGGCGATGTCGAGGGAGATGTACGGGCGGCCGTTGGGGCTGTCGCTGTAGCTGATGCAGCCGCAGGAGTCGGACCACCAGGCGTTGCCGTTCGCCGGGCCGACGTGCACCCGGGAGGCGATGCCGCGGCCGTCGCCGCGGACCCCGTTGCGGCCGAACATCCCGCGGAAGAAGTCCCAGGTGGCGGCCGCGCCGTAGTGGGCGTCCACGCCCGCGGTCTGCCGGTTGCTCTGCGAGCCGTTGCCCCAGGTGTTGTCGGCGTCGGTGAAGAGGGTGCCGAGGGCGGGGCTGCTGCTGCCGTGGGCGTCGTAGGTCTTCTGGGCGCCGCGGTTCCTGTCGTGCAGCTCGTAGAGCGTGCCGTTGAAGAAGGTGCCGAGGGTGACGGTCCCGCTGTACTGGCTGTAGCCGGTGCCGGCGGGGGTGGCGTCGTAGCTGCGCAGCAGGGCGCCGGTGCGGGCGTCGGTCAGGGTGCGCAGCTCGGTGGGGGTGCCGTCGGGGCGGGCGCCGGCGGTCCGCTGCTCGAAGGCCAGGGCCGGGGCCCTGCCGGGCAGCGCCAGGACGACCGGCCGGGCCCCGGCGGGGGCGGCGACGGCCGGGGTGGTGCCGAGGGCGAGCCGGGCCGGACCGGCCCAGGTGGTGGTCCGCCGGCCGTCCGGGTGCCGGTGCACGACCAGGTCGCCGCCGAGCACGGGCAGCCCGGCGTACGTCCGGTCGTAGCGGACGTGCACGGTGCCGTCGGGGGTCCGGACGGTGTCCCGGAGGACGAGCCGCTGGCCGGCCCCGAGCCGCAGGGCCGACGCGTCGGCGTCGAGGGCGCTGTGGGTCTGCGCCTGCGCCGGTACGCCGGCCAGGGCGGCCGCGGCCACCAGCGCCAGGGCGGTGGTCCGCGCGGTCGCGCGGAGGCGGGGGGAGGTGCTGCGGGCGGCGGTGCGAGTGCGGGACTTCGGCGTGCGTGACACGCGGGCTCCTTCGCTGGGCCGTGGGGGGCATGCGGGTGGAGCGTCCCCCGGAACCCGAGCCACCGACAGCCTCCCCACCCCAAGATGTCCGACAGGCGAACCCGGGTGTCCGGATTCTGTCGGCGGGGGGTGGGGCGGGGGCGTGGGGACGGGGGCGCGAGGGGGCCTCGGTTTGGGCGGGCGGGCCTGGCTCGGGGGCTTTGGGCGGGTGGGGGCGGACGGGGCGTGACTGGAGTCCGTAGCCCGCTTCACTTCGACAGGGGTGACAGCCTGCCGGTCATGCGGGGGGTGTCGGCCTCGCGCGGGTGTGTCAGGCGGATGTCGAAGGCGTTTTCCAGGAGCGACAGGACGCTGTGGAGCGGAGGCCAGGCGCCGGGTACGAGGCCCAGGGGGCGCATGTGGGCGTCGAGGCGGGCCGGGTCCTGGCCCGTCGGGGCGATCTCGTCGAGGGTGTCGAAGTCCACGACGACCTCGCCGTCGACCGCGTACTTGAACCAGTGCATCGGCTTCTCGTTGTAGTGCAGGACGACGGCCTCGGTGCCGGCGGAGACGGCGCTCAGGATGCGCTCCTCCAGCCCGTGGACGCCGCCCTGCTCCCACGCCCACGTCCAGGCGCCCTCGACTCCGGTGGTGACGACCGGTTCCTCGTCGTCGTAGAAGTCGTCGTCGAAGTCGTTCGCCAGGGCGGCGGTGTCGCGGAGCGAGACGGACTCCGGATCGACGCCCATGCGGGTGAGGAGCGCGGCCGGACTCAGCTCCCGGACGAACGTCAGCGTGTAGATCGGGAAGTCGCCCACCCGGAACAGTTCCAGGCCGCGGACCACGGGTGAGCTCGTCATGGGGTGGATGCTGTCACGCCCCACCGACATCGGGACCGAGGGGTCAGCTCAGGAGGCGTTGTTCCTTGGCTACGGCTACGGCGCCGGCTCGGGTGTCCACGCCGAGTTTGTCGTAGATGCGGCCGAGGTGGGTTTTGACGGTGGCTTCGCTGATGAAGAGGGCGCGGGCGATGTCACGGTTGCCGAGGCCGTGGGCGAGCTGGGCGAGGATGTCGAGTTCACGGTCCGTCAGGGTGGGGCGGGTGCCGCGCATCTGGGCCATGACGCGGGTGGCCACCGGCGGGGAGAGGGTGGTGCGGCCCTGGGCCGCGGAGTGGATGGCGGCGAAGAGCTCTTCGGGGCGCTCGGCCTTCAGGAGGTAGCCGGTGGCGCCGGCGCCGATGGCGCGGGTGATGTCGGCGTCGGTGTCGTACGTGGTCAGGACCAGGACGTGCGGGGCGCGGCCCGGCAGGGCGGTGATGCGGCGGGTGGCCTCGACGCCGTCGATGCCGGGGCCGAGCTGGAGGTCCATCAGGACCACGTCCGGCCGCAGCCGGTCGGCCAGGGCCACCGCCTCCTCGCCGCTGCCGGCCTCGCCCAGCACCTCGATGTCGGGCTCGCTGCCGAGCAGGGCGAGCAGTCCCGCCCGTACGACGACGTGGTCGTCACACAAGAGGATCGTGGTCATGGGTGGGGCTCCAGGGGGATCGAGGCGGAGAGGACCGTGCCCTCGCCGGGGGTGGACTCCACGGTCAGGGTGCCACCGAGCTGTGCGACCCGCGCCCGCATGGCGGGCAGGCCGTGGCCGCGCAGCGGGTCGTCGGGGGCGCCGTCGGCCGTGCCGCCCTCGGTCATGCCCCGGCCGTCGTCGGCCACGTCCAGCACCACCTGGTCGCCCAGGAAGGACAGGGTCAGGGCGGCGGTGCGGGCACCGGCGTGTTCGCGGACGTTGGCCAGCGCGCCCTGCGCGATGCGCAGCAGCGCCGAGCGGGTGCGTGCGGGGAGGTCGGTGGGGGCGCCTTCGAGGTGGAAGCGGACGGTGACCCCGGGCCCGGCGTCCAGGGTGCGCAGGGCCTCGGGCAGCGACGCCCCGCCGGCCAGCTCCGGCGGGGCCAGGTCGGCCACCAGCCGGCGGGCCTCGGCCAACCCGCGGGCGGCGATGTCGGTGGCGGTGCGGACGTGCCGGCGGGCGGTGCCGGGGTCGGCCTCCCAGGTGCGGTCGGCGGCCTGGAGCAGCATCTGCTGGCTGGAGAGGTGCTGGGCGAGGGTGTCGTGGATCTCCATGGACAGCCGCTGCCGCTCGGCGAGGGTGCCTTCGCGGCGCTCGGTGGCGGCCAGCTCGCGGCGGGTGCGGATCAGGTCGTCGATCAGCGCCCGCTGGCGGCCGGCCTGCCGCTCCATGTGCATGAAGACGGCCGTGGCCAGCGCCGCGACGGCGGGCGGGGCGAGCAGCAGGTTCGGGTCGAAGGGGCCGCTGGCCAGCTGCAGCTGCGCGACCACGACCAGCGCTGTCAGGAGCCCCACCAGCACGGCGGCGGCCCGGGCGGGCAGCGTGCGCAGCGCGGTGTAGACGAGCGGTACGGCGCACCAGGCGAAGCTGGGGGCGAGCAGGACGAGGACGACCCAGCAGACGACGACGAGGGCGAGGCGGACGGGGCGGGGGCGGGACGGGACCCCTAGGCCGGTGCCTCTGGCGCCGCCCCTGGTTCCGCCTCCGGTGCCCGGGCCGCCGCCGAGGCCGGTGACCGTGCCGGCGGCCGGGCCGAGGACGTACAGCAGGGCCAGGGCGATGCTGAGCGCGATGATCCACGGGGTGCGGGGGTCGCCCGGGTGGCGCAGCAGGAACCGCCAGAGCGAGGCTCCGAGCAGGGCGAAGAACGCCCCGTGGAGGATGACGGCCAGGCCCCGGCCGTCCCGCTCGTCGGCCACGGCCGGGGCGACGGTACCCGCTCCCGGCGCGGGCCGGGCGGCGCCGGCGTCCGCCGTGGCGGGGCGGGGGCCGGGCCCGGGCCGGCTTCCCGGAGCGTCGGTCCCCGCCGGTTCCGCGTGCTCGCGTCGTGCCATGTGGCGCTGCCGTTCTGTCCGTCGTGTCGTGCGGTTTCGTGCCGTGCGGTGGTGCCGGTGGTGGTCGGGCCGTCTCGGCCCGGCGACCCGTCCCTCCGGCTGCCTGCCCGCTCGGCCTGGCGACCGGTCCGGCTGCCTGCCCGGTCCGACGTCCCGTCCGGCTTCCTGCCTGCCTGGCCGGTCCGTCCGTACGTACGGTCCGGCGGGCCGGGCCGTGGCGGGCCCGCGGGCACGGGGCCCGAGCCCTGGTGTGCCTTCCATCGTGCCCCCTGGTGGGGCGTCCGCATCAACCGATCGGTTGACCCGCGGGTCGGCCGCGGGGTGCGGCGGAGGCAGCCGGTACGTCGACGGCCCGGGGGCAGGGGCCGGGCGAGGATCGAAGGGCAGCCGCAGGAGAGCGGCGGCAGTCCCCGGACACTGACCAGAGGAGTCGTCGTGGCATCCCGCATTCGCAACCGTGTGATCACCGGAACCGGTCTGGCCGTCGTCGTCGGCGCGGTCGCCTTCGGCGCCGTCAACGCCAGCGCCGCCCCCGCCGCCCCGGTCCAGCCGGCCGCGGTCACCGCCGACGCCAAGGGCCTGGTCACCAGCACCCACCTGTCGGTGGACGCGGCCACCAAGGCCGCCCAGGCCGCGCTGCACGCCGCGGCGAAGGAGGGCCAGCGGGTCTCGGTGGCGGTCGTCGACCGCAACGGCAACACGGTCGTCACCCTGCGCGGCGACGGTGCCGGCCCGCAGTCCCCGGAGTCCGCGGAGCGGAAGGCCTTCACGGCCGTCTCCTGGAACGCCCCGACCTCCGTGCTGGCCGGTCGGCTCGCCCAGAACCCGGGTCTGAAGGACATCCCCGGCACGCTCTTCCTCGCCGGCGGCGCGCCCGTCCAGGCCAAGGGTGCGCCGATCGCGGGCATCGGTGTGGCCGGTGCGCCGAGTGGTGACCTGGACGAGAAGTTCGCCCAGGCGGGCGTGGCGGCCGTCACCAAGTAGTCGGCCGGCCGCCTCGCCCTCGGCCGAAGGCCGGTACGCCTCCCGAGGCCGTTCGTGGTGCGTGGGGCGCGGGGCCCCACACACCACGGACGGCCGCCGCCGGTTGCCGCTGCGCGGAGCCGTCCCCTCCCCGCCCTCCCCCAGACTCCGTCCGGGGGGACCCCCATCCCGAAACCGGTGGGCGCTGCCCCCGGAGCCCCGGCGCCTCAATCGCCGGCGGGGCTGGTACGGGGGACGGCGGGGCTCCGCCCCGGACCCCGCGCCTCAATCGCCGGCGGGGCTGGGTTTGCCACTCCTCAGCGGGGCTGGGTAAGGGAACGGCGGGGCTGGGTTTGCCACTCCCCGCCGCCCTTCGGGCGCGCCCGGCCCCCCGTTCCGGCAAGGCGGCCACGTAAGGCGCGCGCTTAGGATCGGGGGGTGGATCTCGCCCGTGTCGCTGCTCGTCCGACTGCCCTGCTCGCCGTGCTCGTGATGGCGGTGGCGGGGTGTACCGGGGGTGGGGTGCAGGGGATGCCGGGGGCGGCGGGGTTGCGGGACCCGTATTTTCCCAAGGCGGGGAACGGCGGGTACGACGCCGTTCATTACGGGCTCACGCTCGACTACGCGCCGGGCAGCGGGAAGCTGACCGGGACCGCCGAGATCACCGCCACCGCACAGCAGGCGCTCAGCTCCTTCCACCTCGACCTCGACGGCATGGACGTGGACTCCGTCGACGTGGACGGCAAGGGCGCCCGCTTCAGCCGGTCGGGCCAGGAGCTGGTGGTCCGGCCCGCCGACGACCTGGCCAAGGGCCGGACCTTCCGTACCGTCGTGCACTACTCCGGCGTGCCCAAGACCGTCGAGGACCCGGACGGTTCGGAGGAGGGCTGGATCGAGACCGACGACGGCGCGCTGGCCGTGGGCGAGCCGGTCGGGTCGATGGCCTGGTTCCCCGGCAACCACCACCCCGCCGACAAGGCCGCGTACGACGTCGCGATCACCGTGCCCCGCGGGTACGAGGCGGTCTCCAACGGCGTGCTGAAGTCCCGTACCGAGAACGGCGGGCACACCTCCTTCCGGTGGCACAGCGCCGAGCCGATGGCCAGCTACCTCGCCACCCTCGCGATCGGCCGGTACACGGTCCGCACCACGACGGCCGACAACAAGGCGGGGGTGCCCGTCTACACCGCCGTCACCCCGGGGCTGGCGAAGAAGGCCGGGCCGGTGCTGGACCGGATCCCCGAGGTGGTGGCCTGGGGCGCGGGCCGGTTCGGGCCGTACCCCTTCGCCGCCACCGGCGCGATCGTCGAGCGGGACGGCGCGCTGGGCTACGCCCTGGAGACCCAGACGCGGCCGCTGTTCGCGGGCGCGCCCGACGTGGACCTGCTGGTGCACGAGCTGGCCCACCAGTGGTTCGGCGATTCGGTGACGCCCCGCACCTGGAAGGACATGTGGCTCAACGAGGGCTTCGCGACCTACGCCGAGTGGCTGTGGGAGGAGGACCACGGCGGGCTCACCGCGCAGGAGCGCTTCGACGCCTTCTACGACGAGGACACCGAGGCCGATCCGGAGGCGGACGGCGACTACTGGGCCTTCCCGCCCGCCGACCCGCCCGGCCCGGAGCACATCTCCGACGACCCGGTGTACTACCGGGGGGCGATGGTCCTCCACAAGATCCGGCAGGCGGCCGGCGACAAGGCCTTCTTCGCGATGGTCCGGGGCTGGACCGCGGACCACCGGCACGCGAACGCGAGCACCGAGGAGTTCACGGCGTACGCGGAGCGCGCCACCGGCCGGGACCTCTCGGAGGTCTGGGACGTGTGGCTGCGCGGGGACGGCAAACCCGACGAGCGCTGAGGCCGTCCCGCCCCCGCGGCTGACCAGCCGCGACGAGGTCCTGGCGCAGGCCACCGCGGCTGACCAGCCGCGACGAGGTCCTGGCGCAGGCCCCCCGCGGCTAACCAGCCGCGGCGAGGTCCTTGCGCAGGACCGTGCAGGGCCGGCCCCGCTCGCGGTCCTCGGCCCGCCGCAGCGGGACGTACCCCTGGGCGGTCCAGAAGGCCAGCGCGCGGTCGTTGCCGTCCAGGACGGCCAGCCGGACGCCGGTGCGGCCGGCGGCGCGGTACCGGTCCTCGAGGCGCCGGGCCAGCTCCTGGCCGTGCCCGCGGCGGTGCGCGGTGGCGTCGACCAGCAGCAGCCCGATCCACGGGTCGGGGTCGTCGGCCGCGGGGTGCCGGTCGAGGACGGCGGCGAGGGCGACCAGCCGGCCGGCCGAGCGGGCCAGCAGCACTTCGGTGCCGGCCGGGGCGAGTTCGTCGGCGAGGGCCTTGGCGACCTGTTCGACGGTGATCCGGTCCGGGTCCGGGAAGTCCCCGCTCAGCTCGAAGAAGGCGTGGTTGGTGGCGTACAGGGCGGCGACCTCGGTGAGCACGGGACCGGGCAGCTCGCCGTCCACCGGGACGAGGGACTGGATGATCATCTACGCACCGTAGCGCGCGGCCGGGAAGCCGTGAAGCCCCTTCCGGGGACGGCCGGAGGGGGCTTCACGGAGCAGGCGGGGCGCCTTCGCGCGCCCCGGGCACGGGCTGGCGCCCGTACCGGATCAGACGTTGACGCCGAAGTCCTGGGCGATGCCGGCCAGGCCCGAGGCGTAGCCCTGGCCCACGGCGCGGAACTTCCACTCGGCGCCGTTGCGGTAGAGCTCGCCGAAGACCATGGCGGTCTCGGTGGCGGCGTCCTCGGAGAGGTCGTAGCGGGCGATCTCGGCGCCGCCGGCCTGGTTCACCACGCGGATGTAGGCGTTGCGGACCTGGCCGAAGTTCTGGCCGCGGGAGTCGGCGTCGTAGATGGAGACCGGGAAGACGATCTTGTCCACGTCGGCCGGCAGGCCGGCGAGGTTGACGTTGATCGCCTCGTCGTCGCCGGAGCCCTCGCCGGTGCGGTTGTCACCGGTGTGGACGATGGTCTGGTCCGGGGTGGTCTTGTTGTTGAAGAAGACGAAGTGGCCGTCGGAGACGACCTTGCCCGTCGGGTTGACCGCGATCGCCGAGGCGTCGAGGTCGAAGTCGACACCGGTCGTCGTGCGGACGTCCCAGCCGAGGCCGACGGTGACGGCGCTGAGGCCCGGAGCCTCCTTCGTAAGGGAGACGTTGCCGCCCTTGGACAGGCTTACTGGCATGGGGATGTCCCTTTCCTCGTCCTTTGGCCACGGTCCCTCGACCGGGACCATGACCGTGCGCCGGTCAAAGTACCGCTGATGTGCATAACGCGGCGAGGGGGCGGGCCGGTTCCCGGGCGGTCGCGGCGGCCGCGGCGCCGCGTCAAAAGAGGGTGACGCGGCGGCGGCCGGGCGGGATCATAGGGGCCATGCCTGGTCCTCATGTCATCCGCGGTTCGGTCGTCCTTCCGGAGGCCGAGCTCCAGTGGCGTTTCTCGCGCTCCTCGGGACCGGGCGGACAGCACGTCAACACCTCCGACTCGGCGGCCGAGGTGCTGTTCGACCTCGGGGCCACCACGGCGCTGCCCGAGGTGTGGAAGGCGCGGGCGCTGGAGCGGCTGGCCGGCCGGCTGACCGGCGGGGTGATCAGCGTGCGCGCTTCGGAGCACCGCTCGCAGTGGCGCAACCGCGAGATGGCCCTGGTGCGGCTCGCCTCGCTGCTGGCGGAGGCCACCGCCCCGCCGCCCAAGCCGCGCCGGGCGACCAAGATCCCCCGCGGTATCAACGAACGCCGCCTGCGGGAGAAGAAGGCCCGCGGCGAGACGAAGCGCGGCCGCACCGGCCGCGATTGGGGCTGAGGCGGGGCGCACCCCCGTGCCGCCCCGCCGCCCCCGTACGCACGTACGTCTCATACGCGCGTCCGGTACGTGCGTCCAGTACGTGCGTCCAGTACGGACGTTCCGGACCTGCGTGTCATACGCGCGTCCACGACGCCCGTCCCGTACGCGCGTCCACGACGCCCGTCCCGTACGCCCGTACGAGACGCGCTCAGCCCAGCGTCCGGTACTTCCCGCGGAAGTACGTCAGCGGTGCGCCCTCGCCCGCGGGCAGGGCGGCCGTCAGGACCCGGCCCACGACGAGCGTGTGGTCCCCGGCCGGGACCCGGGACTCGGTCCGGCACTCCAGCGTCGCGAGCGCCCCGTCCATCAGCGGCGCCCCGCAGACCTCGCCGCGCGTCGAGGGCAGGTCGGCGAAGAGCAGCCGGTCGCTGATCCGGCCCTTCATGGCGAACCGGCCGGCCACCTGCCGCTGGCTCTCGGCCAGCAGGGAGACGCCCCACAGGGGCTGTTCGGCCAGCAGGTCGTCCATCCGGGAGCCCTCCCGCAGGCTCACCAGGACCAGCGGCGGGTCCAGGGAGACGGACATGAAGGCGGTCGCGGTCATCCCGACGTCCTCGCCGCGGGGGCCGTCGTCGGTCAGTGCCGGCTCGTGCGCGGTGATCAGCACCACGCCCGCGGCCAGCCGGGCCATCGCGGCGCGGAACTCGTCATTGCTCACTCCCTCAGCATGAGGGGTGGCGGGCACGACGGGTGCGGCGGTCGGCGGGGGAGTCGGTACGGGTCTCGTCTTCAACACGTCCTTGACGCTAGTCTCGGCCACCCGCGCGCCACATCGGGCCCCGGCCCTAGCCGCGGCGGAGCCCCGGCCTAGGTCCAGCGGCGTATCGTTTGCCGCCGGAAACGAGGGGGAGCGCTCCCAGTCAGGAGCCCCCGAGACACCCGCCTTTCTTCATCTGATGTGACTTGAGTCACAGAGGGCAAGATTTGTTGACCCTGTGTACCGGCGGAACAGCTCACTGTGATTCAGTGGAATGGACACCGCAACGAAACGCCGATGACAAACCTGGAGTTGCTGTCGAGGTCTCGGGGAGAGCGAGCAATGGAGACCGAGTCGGAGCCGTACGTCCGTCTTGCGACCCTGCGGCAGCTGCACCAGGTGGTGGCCGAACTGAACACGGCCCGGAGCCTGGCGGACACTCTGCAGACCGTCGTGGACGGCATCGTCGTGGGCCTCGGCTACGAACTCGCCTGTGTCAATCTCGTACGCCCCGACGGGGATCTCGTCGTCGCCGCCTTCGCCGGTGACGCCTCCGCCGAAGCCCTGATCACCGGCCGGGTCGGCTCCCGCGCCTCCTGGGAGCGCCGCCTGTCGATGGGCGAGTGCTGGGACGGCCTGCGGTTCATCCCGCACACCGAGGGCTGGGTGCTCATCGAGGACGACGTACCCCAATGGCACACGGACGGCCCGGATCCGCGCTTCGAGGACGAATGGCACCCCGAGGACCGGCTCTACGCCCCCATGTATGCGTCCGGCGGGGAACTTCTGGGTGTCATTTCGGTGGACAGACCGCGCAACGGCCGCCGGCCGGGCGCCTGGGGCCGCGAAGCGCTCCAGATGTACGCCTTCCAAGCGGCCATTGCGATCAGCAACGCCCGGCTGCGGGCGAACATGCAGCGGGCCCTGGTCCGGCTGGAGCGCGAGCAGCAGGCGCTGCGGGCGAGCGAGGAGTCCTTCCGGCAGGCCTTCGAGTACGCGCCCAGCGGGATGGCGATCGCCGAGATGGGCGGTGACCAGCACGGCCGCCTGCTGCGCACCAACGACGCGCTGTGCCGGCTGCTGGGCCGGCCGGCCTCGGTGCTGCGCCGCTACTCCTTCTCCGACCTGGTCCACCCCGAGGACATCGGCACCCTCCTGCGGACCTCCGCCGAGGGCGGCCGGGCGGAGCTGCGGCTGGGCCGCCGGGACGGCACGTACGTCTGGGTCTCGCTGCGCAACTCGGTGGTCGCGGACGCCGCCGACGGGCCCCGCTTCCTGCTCACCCACGTCGAGGACATCGAGGAGCGCAAGCGGCACGAGCTCCAGCTCGCCCACCGCGCCAGCCACGACTCCCTCACCGGCCTGCCCAACAGCGCCGAGCTGCGCTCCCGGCTCTCCGCGCGGCTGTGCCGGCGGCCGCAGTCGGTGCGGGCCACCGCCGTCGAGGCCCTGGACGCGGCCTTCGAGGGGCGCCCGGAGGACGGCCGGCCGGGGGAGCACGGCTTCCCGCCCGACGGCTACCCGGACCCCTTCGACCAGCCCGCGGCGGCCGAGGCGGGCCCCTACGACCACCACGTCCACACCGTCGCCCCGGCCACCGACATCGACGACGGCACCAAGGGCCTGGCGGTGCTCTTCTGCGACCTGGACGGCTTCAAGTCGATCAACGACCGGTTCGGGCACCACACGGGTGACGCGGTCCTCATCGAGGTGGCCCGCCGGTTGACGACGGGCGTCAGGGACGGTGACACCGTCGCCCGGCTGGGTGGTGACGAATTCGTCGTCCTGGCGGACGGGCTCGGTGCGGCGGACGCCGCGGACCTCGCGGTGCGGCTGCGCAACGCCATCATCCCGCCGATCCGGGTGGACGGCCGTGCGGTGCGGGTGGGGGCCAGTTTCGGCATCGGCTGGGCCAGCTGCGGAATGTCCGCCGACGAGGTGCTGCGCTCGGCCGACCAGCGGATGTACATCGAGAAGAGGTCCCGCTCCAAGGCCCACCGGAGGGCGGGCTGAGGCTCCTTCTCAGCCCATCGGGCGCTCGGGAGAGCGCCTGTTCGAGGTAGGCTCCCGTGGGTCGAAAGGATGGACCTGCGATGACGCCCGCGAACAACGGCCCGAACAACGGCGCCAATGCGCCCGAAGACGACGACCCGTTCGGTTACCTCTACGCGGACGGCCAGGCCGCCGGTGCCACTCCGCCCTCGCAGAGCAGCTACGGCTACCCCGGCGGTCCCACGGTGGGCGGTCAGCCCGGCGTGCCGCGCACCTCGTACAACCAGGTCCGCACGGTCGGCGACCGCCGCCCGGCCGCCCCGCGCCAGGTGCCGCAGCAGCAGGCCCACTACCCCGCCCCCGAGACGCTGGGCGCCGGCTACGGCGGCCCGCAGCAGGGGTACGGGCAGCAGCCCCCGCAGCAGTACGCGCCCGAGCCCGGGCACGGCGGCGGCCGGAGCCGGCGCGGTCTGCTGATCGCCGCGGTGGCCGTGGTCGGCGCCGTGGTCATCGGTATCGGTGTGGCTCTGATCACAGACAACAAGGGCAAGGACAAGGGCGCCGAGGGCCCCAGCGACAAGGTCAGCCAGGCCCCGGCGACCCCCGGCAAGACCGACCCGACCAAGGACACCGGCAAGGACACCGACAAGGGCGCCCTCCCGAAGGCGGACGCCGCCTCCGGCTCCGGCCTGACCCTGGCGGGCGGCGCGACGGTCCAGTCCGACATCAAGGGCGCCCAGTCCGCCGACGGCAAGTACGTCGGCGGCTTCAACGCCGTCGGCGCCTCGCTCACCTGGACCGTGGACGCCCCGGCCGAGGGCGACTACAAGCTCCGGATGACCTACTCGGTGCCCGGTACCGACGCCAACGCGACGGTCACCGTCAACGGCGTCTCCGTCACCAAGCCCATAAACATGAAGAACTACTCCGGCGCCCCGGCGGGCGACTGGGAGAAGGGCTGGACCAACACCTGGGGGCAGGTGACCCTCAACAAGGGCACCAACACCATCAAGGTCTCCTGCGAGCAGGGCAATTCCTGCGACGCGATCATCGACCGGGTCTGGCTGGCCCCCATCAACAGCTGACGGTCCCGCACGCCCGGTGACGGCGGGTCAGCCCACGGGCTGGCCCGCCGTCACTTTTACGGTGGCCAGGAGCTCTTCGTAGACCGCCCGGTCGAACTCGCCCGCGGTGGGGGCGCGGACGGTGGCGGCGGAGAGGGCGGTGGCGCGGGTCAGGCGGGCCGGCCAGTCCAGGTCCTCGGCGAGGGCCGAGAGGAGGCCGGCGACCGCGGAGTCACCGGCGCCGGTCGGGTTGCCGGACAGCGGGGCGGGCGGGGCCGCGCCCCAGGTGCCCTGGCCGGTGACCGCGAGCAGTCCGGCCGGGCCCAGCGAGGTCACCACCGCGTGCGCGCCCCGGCGGCGGGCGTCGCGGGTGGCCGGCAGCGGCTCCCGGGAGCCGGTCAGCTCGGCCAGCTCCGCGGCGTTCGGCTTGATCAGGTCCGGCCGGGCCGCCACCCCGCGCCGCAGCGCCTCCCCGCTGGTGTCCAGCAGGACGGGCGTCCCGGCGGCCCGCGCGGTGCGCACCAGGGCCGCGTACGCGCCCACCGGCAGGCCGGGCGGCAGGCTGCCGCACAGGGCCACCGCGCGGGCCTCGTGGACCAGGTCGGCGTACCGGACCTGGAAGGCCGCCCACTCGGCCGGGGAGATCACCGGGCCGGCCTCGTTGAACTGGGTGGTGTCCCCGTCGGCCTCGTCGACCACGGCGAGGGTGCGCCGGGTGGTGCCGGCGCAGGGCACGAAGCCGTCGGCCACCGCCGAGCCCGCCAGCCCCTGGCGGACCGTTTCGCCCACCGGCCCGCCGAGGAAGCCGGTGGCCACCACCTCGTGGCCCAGGGCCGCCAGCACGCGGGCGACGTTGACGCCCTTGCCGCCGGGCCGCTCGCACACGCCGGAGACCCGGTGCGAGGCGCGCGGCCGCAGCCGCGGCACGTGGTACGTGACGTCCAGCGCCGCGTTCAGCGTGACGGTCAGGATCATGTGCGCATACCCCCAAGTGACGGCCCCCAGAGGCGGGATCATGCCGCACGGAGGCCGCCGCGGCCCAGTACCCCGGACCGGAAGGCTCCGCACGCCGTCCCGGGAACATCCGGTCGGCCGTCGGAAAGGGGCTCAGGCCAGCGGGTTCACGATCCACTCGCCGCGCCGCATGACTCCCTTGAGGTCGAAGGCGGAGTCCAGCACGACGAGGTCGGCGTACTTGCCGGGCTCGAGCGAGCCCACCTGGTCGTACAGTCCGATCAGCTTGGCGGGGTTGGCGGAGATCGCCTGGACCACCGACTCGACCGGCAGGCCGTCGACGGTCACCGACCGCTTGAAGGCGGTGTCCAGGGTCAGCGTCGAGCCGGCGATGGAGCCGCCCTCGACCAGCCGCGCGACGCCGTCCTTGACCGCGACCTCCAGCGGGCCGAGGTGGTAGGTGCCGTCGCCGAAGCCGGCCGCGTCCATCGCGTCGGTGATCAGCGCGACCCGGTGGGCGCCGGCGTGGTGGAAGGCCAGCTCGACGGTGGCCGGGTGCAGGTGCGTGCCGTCGTTGATCAGCTCGACGGTGACCCGCTCGTCCTCCAGGAGGGCGGCGATCGGGCCGGGCTCGCGGTGCGCCAGCCCGGGCATCGCGTTGAAGAGGTGGGTGGCGACGGTGGCGCCCGCGTCGATGGCCTCGACGGTCTGCTCGTACGAGGCGTCGGTGTGCCCGATCGCCGCGATCACGCCGTGCTCGGCGAGCAGGCGTACGGAGTCCAGGCCGCCGGGCAGCTCGGTGGCGAGGGTGACCATCCGGGCGGCGCCGTGCGCGGCGTCGATCAGCTTGCGGACCTCGGCCGGGTCCGGGTCGCGCAGCAGGTCCTCCTTGTGCGCGCCCTTGCGGCAGGGCGAGATGAAGGGGCCCTCGAAGTGGATGCCGGCCAGGTCGCCCTGCTGCACCAGCTCGGCCAGCAGCGAGGCCCGCCGGGCCAGCTCGTCCAGCTCGCCGGTGACGGTGGAGGCGATCAGCGTGGTGGTGCCGTGCTCGCGGTGGGTGCGGACGCCCTTCAGGACCTCCTCGGGGGTGCCGGAGGTGAAGGATGCGCCGCCGCCGCCGTGGTTGTGCATGTCGACGAAGCCCGGTACCACCCAGTGGCCCGAGAGGTCGGTCACCGGGGTGCCCTCGGGGGCGCTGCCGGCGATGCGGTCGCCCGCGACGATCACCCGGCCGTTCTCGACGACGCCCGTGGGCAGCACGACCCGGGCGCCGGAGAGAACGGTGCTGACTGCGCTTCCGGCCATCAGGCGGATACCTCCGTGGCGAGTAGGTCCCAGGCGAGCAGGCCCGCGCCCAGGCATCCGGCGGTGTCCCCGAGGGCCGCCGGAACGATGTGGGGCAGCCGCTGGAACGTCACGCGCTCCTTGACGGCCGTCCGCAGTGGTGTGAACAAGGTTTCCCCCGCTTCGGCCAGCCCGCCACCGATGATCAGCGTCCGGGGGTCGAGCAGGGTGAGCGCGGTGACCAGGCCGTCGGCGAGGGCGCCGACCGCCTCGCCCCACACGGCCACGGCCCGGGGGTCGCCGGAGGCGACGGCCTTGGCGCAGTCCGCGGCGTCCGCCTCGGGGTCGCCGGAGGCGGCCGCCCAGGCGCGGGTGACGGCGGAGGCGGAGGCCAGCGTCTCCAGGCAGCCGTGCTGCCCGCAGCCGCAGGCGGGGCCGCCGGGGCGGACCACGATGTGCCCGATCTCGCCGGCGTAGCCGTGCGCGCCGGCCTCGATGGCGCCGGCGATCCCGATGGCTCCGGCGATGCCGGTGCCCAGCGGTACGAAGAGGAAGCGGTCGGCCCCGCGGCCGGCGCCGATCCGGCCCTCGGCCAGGCCCCCGGTGCGCACGTCGTGGCCCAGTGCGACGGGGATGCCGTCGAGCCGGGCGCTGAGCAGCTGCCGCATGGGGACGTCCCGCCAGCCCAGGTTGGCGGCGTAGACGGCGATGCCCGCCTCGGCGTCGACGATGCCGGGTACGGCGACGCCGGCCGCGGCGGCGCTCTCGCCGTAGCGCTGCCGGCCGAGGGCGGCGAGCTCGGCGGCGAACTCGAGGATCGACTCGACGACGGCGTCGGGGCCCCGCTCGCGGCCGGTGGCGCGGCGCGCCTCGTGCAGCAGCGTGCCGTCCGCCCCGACCAGGGCGGCCTTCATCCCGGTGCCGCCCACATCGAGGGCGATGACGTGTTTCACGGGTTTCACAGAGGACAGTCTCGCGTGTCGGACGGGGAAAGGTCTAGTCCACTGAGGGGGATTGTTGACCCGCCATACAAAAGAGGTCCTTGGGCCTCTTTTTTGCCCCGCCCTCCCTGTAAAGGCGGGGTGAGAGTGGTGTAGACCTTACGAGGACAAGTGGAAGTGGAACGACGATGTTGGGATACCGCTGTGATGGGCACCGCGAAGGGCCGTAGAGCAAGCCTGGCCGCGGCCGGCGCCGCACTGTGCATGACCGCGACGCTGACCGGATGCGGAAGCGCCACCGGGAACAACGACGTGACCCTCAAGGTCGTCGCGGCCGATTACGGAGACGGTCCCGGGAACTCCTCCCGGACGTACTGGAAGAACCTCGCCGACGCCTTCACCGAGGCCCACCCCGGCATCAAGGTCGACGTCAGCGTCTACTCCTGGGAAGAGGTGGACGCCAAGGTCGCCGAGCTGGTCAAGAAGGACGAGGCCCCCGACATCGCGCAGATCGGCGCCTACGCCGACTACGCGGCCGCGGACAAGCTCTACACCGCCGACGACCTGCTCTCCGTCGCCACCCAGGCCGACTTCCTCGGCCCGCTCGCCGACGCCGGCAAGGTCAAGCGCGTCCAGTACGGCATGCCCTTCGTCTCCAGCACCCGGCTGCTCTTCTACAACAAGGACCTCTTCAAGCAGGCCGGCATCGCCAAGCCGCCCACCAGCTGGGACGAACTGGAGAGCGACGCCAAGAAGCTCAAGGGCGTGGCCAAGACCCCCTTCGCGCTGCCGCTGGGCCGCGAGGAGGCGCAGGCCGAGACGATGCAGTGGATGCTGGCCGGCGGCGGTGGCTACACCGACAGCGACGAGGGCTACGCCATCGACTCGCCGGAGAACGTCAAGACCTTCGACTGGCTGCGCGAGCACCTGGTCCGGCCCGGGCTGACCGGCCCGGTCAAGCCCTGGGAGCTGAACCGGCAGGCCGCCTTCGACGCCTTCGCCGCCGGTGACGTCGGCATGCTCAACGGCCACCCCAAGCTGATGAAGGAAGCGGCCGACAAGGGCGTGGACTTCGGCATGGCGGTCATGCCCACCGCCGACGGGCACGAGAAGCCGGCCATGGGCGTGGCCGACTGGGTGATGGCCTTCAAGAACGGCCACCGCGAGGAGTCCGGCGCCTTCCTGGACTTCCTGTACGAGGCGAAGAACGTCACCGCCTTCACCACCACCTACGGCCTGCTGCCGGTGACCAACAGCGGCTACCGCGCCATGCAGTCCACCACCGACCCCAAGGCGGCCGGCCTCAAGGAGTTCCTGGCCGCCCTGCCCGACGCCCGGCTCTACCCGGTCGGCAAGAAGTCCTGGGCAGGGGTCAGCGAGAACGTCAAGAAGTCCATCGGCAAGGCCGTCTCCGACGACGCCAAGCCGGGCAAGACGCTGGAGGCCATCGCCACCGCCGCCCGGGCCGCCGACCAGGACCGCTGACCCCGGCGCCCGCCCGGACCGGCCGCCTTCAGCGGCGGGCGGTCCGGCGGGCCTCGCGGACCCGGCGCAGCCGGTTGACGGTGACGGGGGCGTGGGCGAGCGCCCGCGGATCGTCCAGCAGGGCGTTCAGCAGTTGGTAGTACCGGACCGGGGACATGCCCAGGCCCTCGCGTATGGCGCGTTCCTTCGCGCCCGGGCCGGGCCAGCCGCGGCCCTCGTACGCCAGGACGGCGGCCTCGCGCTCCGAGAGCGCGGCCGCGGCGCCGCCCTCCTCGGGCGCGGGGTCCTGGTCCGTCATACCTCCACACTATCGGCGGCCGCCGACAGGAGCCGGGTGGCCCGGCGGGGGTCCACGGGCTCAGGCGGGGCCCCTCGAAGGGCGGTGGCGGCTGGCCGGAAACCGCCCCGCGGGGCCACCCGGGCCCCGGTAGGGTCGTTCATATGGTGAGTCCACCGCACGCCCTGCCGACGCCCACCACCCGAGCGGGCCGCGACGCCCTCGAGGCGCTGCTCGGCGACCCGGCGCGCGCCGTGGTCGCCCTCGACTTCGACGGCACCCTCGCCGAGATCGTCCCCGACCCCGACCAGGCCCGGGCGCACCCCGGTGCCGTCCCGGCGCTGTCCGCGCTGGCCCCCGCGGTCCGCTCGGTCGCCGTGATCACCGGCCGCCCGGCCGGGGTGGCGGTGCGGTACGGCGGCTTCGCGGGCGTCCCCGGCCTGGAGCACCTGACCGTGCTCGGCCACTACGGCGCCGAGCGGTGGGACGCCGTCTCCGGCACGGTCCAGGCGCCCGCCCCGCACCCGGGCGTGGCCGCGGTCCGCGCCGAGCTGCCCGGCGTACTGGACTCCATCGGGGCCTGGCAGGGCACCTGGATCGAGGAGAAGGGCCAGGCGGTGGCCGTCCACACCCGCCGGGCCGCCGACCCGCAGGCCGCCTTCGAGGCGCTGCGCGGGCCGCTGCTGGAGCTGGCGCAGCGGCACGGCCTGATCGTGGAGCCCGGTCGGGCGGTCCTGGAGCTGCGCCCGCCGGGCATGGACAAGGGCGTGGCGCTGGCTGAGTACCTGGCGGAGACGGGTGCCACGTCTGTCGTCTATGCGGGGGATGACCTGGGGGACCTGGCCGCCTTCTCGGCGGTCGAGAAGTTGCGCGGTGACGGCCTGCCGGGGCTGCTGGTGTGCAGCGGTAGCACCGAGGTCACGGAGCTGGCCGACCGGGCCGACCTGGTCCTTCCAGGCCCCCCGGCCGTCGTCGCCTTCCTGGCCGCCCTGGCCGCCGCGGTGGCGTAGCCGCTGCGCGGAGCCGTCCCCTCCCCGCCCCTTCCCGAAACCGGTGGGCGCTGCCCCCGGATCCCCCGTACCTGCGCTCCGCGCAGGTGTCCTCAAACGCCGGACGGGCTGGATTTCCAGCCCCGCCGGCGTTTGAGGCGCGGGGTCCGGGGCGGAGCCCCGGGAGACGGTGCCGCGGGGCTACGACGGCAGGAGGCCGGACAGCTGGGCCGCGAACCAGGCGGCCGGGGGCAGGGCGACGGCGGCCGCCGCCAGGCGCTTGGTGCGGTCGGCGCGCTCGCCGGCCGGCATCGAGAGGGCCTCGTGCAGCGCGACGGCCGTGGCCGAGACGTCGTACGGGTTCACGCACAGGGCGTCGGCGGCCAGCTCCTCGTACGCCCCCGCCCCCGTGGACAGCACCAGCGCACACCCCGCCTCCGACACCACCGGGATCTCCTTGGCGACCAGGTTCATCCCGTCCCGGACCGGGTTCACCAGTGCCACGTCCGCCAGCCGGTACGCCGCCAGCGAGCGGGCGAAGTCGTCCTTGACCGAGACGTGCACCGGCTGCCAGCCGGCCGTGCCGAACTCCGCGTTGATCTCCGCGGCCAGCGCGGCCACCGCGGCCGTGTAGTCGCGGTAGACGGCCAGGTCCTGCCGCGAGGGGTAGGCGGAGGCCAGGTGGACCACCCGGCCCCGCCACTCCGGCCGGGTGACCAGCAGCTCCCGGTAGGCCAGCAGGCCCCGGACGATGTTCTTGGACAGCTCGGTCCGGTCCACCCGCAGGACCGTCCGGCAGGAGCCGACCTCCGCCCGCAGCGCGGCCAGCTTCTCGTCCACCTCCGGCCGGTGCGCCAGCGCCCGCAGCTCGTCGCCGTCCACCCCCAGGGGATGCACCGCCACGCGGGTGCGGCCCAGGCCGCCCGCGCCCTCGGCCCCGGCGGTGAAGGCCGCGGCCCAGTCGGAGGTGTGGAAGCCCAGCACGTCCGCCCCGAGCATCCCCCGGTACAGCTCCTCGCGGACGTCCGCCGGCAGCATCGCCAGCTGGTCCGCGGACGCCCACGGGGTGTGCGTGAAGTGCCCGATGCGCAGGTCCGGGCGGGCCGCCCGGAGCAGCCCCGGGGCCAGCGAGAGGTGGTAGTCCTGGATCAGGACCGCCGCGCCCTCGCCGGCCGCGGCCGCCAGCGCGTCCGCGAAGGCCTGGTTGTAGGCCCGGTAGGACTCCCAGCGCCGCCGGAACTCCGCGTCGAAGACCGGCTCGCGCGGGATGTCGTACAGGCCGTGGTGGGTGAACCACAGCACGGAGTTCGCGATGCCGTTGTACGCGTCGTCGTAGACCGACGGGTCGATGTCCAGCATCCGGACACCCGGCTCGGACACCCCGCGCCGGACCGCCTCCCGGTCCCCCTCGCCCAGCGCCGCGCACACCCACAGCGAGCCCGGCCGCTCGGCCAGCGCCGAGGACAGCCCCGAGACCAGGCCGCCCCCGCCGCGCCGGGCGGTGAGCGTGCCGTCCGCGTCGAGCGCGTACGAGAGCGGGCCGCGGTTGGCCGCGACGAGCACCTGCGGCGCCGGGGCCGCGGGGGCGTGGACGGGGTCGTGGGAAGCGGCAGCCATGCCGCGAACCTAGCCCGCCTCGCGCCCGCTCAAACGTGTGTACTCCTCGATCTCGACCATGGGTGGACGCTCCTCCGTGTCCACCGCGTGCGTCCGTGGCTCGAAGCCCGACTCGCCCCGCTCGAACTGCGTCAGCACCGGTCGCACGAGGTGGCCGCGGGAGAGCCGCAGCTGCGCGGTGCGGTAGATCGCCGCCGCCATCCGCCCCAGCGCCTGCCCGTCCTGGTGCCGGTGCAGCCGTACGCCCACGTCCACCTGGGCCAGTGCGTCCAGCCCGACCGTGTGCAGCGCGTCCACCAGCAGGCCCAGCTCCACGCCGTACCCGACCGGGAAGGGCAGCCGCTCCAGCAGCGAGCGGCGCACCGCGTACTCGCCGCCCAGCGGCTGGACGAAGCCCGCCAGCAGCGGCCAGTGCAGGTTCAGCAGCGGCCGGGCCACCAGCTCGGTCACCCGCCCGCCCTGCCCGGGCGCGTCCCCCAGCGGCCGGTCGTACATCGCCTTGACGAACTGCACCCCGGGGTCGGTCAGCAGCGGGCCGACGATCCCCGACACGAACTGCGCGGAGAAGTCCCGCAGGTCCGCGTCGACGAAGCAGACCACGTCCCCGGTGGTCACCAGCAGCGAGCGCCACAGCACCTCGCCCTTGCCGGGCAGCGCCGGGATCCGCGGCAGGATCGCGTCCCGGTGCACCACCCGGGCGCCGGCCTTCGCGGCCACCTCGGCCGTCCGGTCGGTGGAGCCCGAGTCGATCACCACCAGCTCGTCCACCAGAGGCACGCCTTCGACCAGCTCGCGCCGGATCACCTCGACGATCGCGCCGACCGTCGCCTCCTCGTCGAGCGCGGGCAGCACGACGCTGACGGTGCTGCCGCTCGCCCGTTTGGCCGCCACCAGCTGGTCGAGCGTACGGTCGGCCGCCGACCAGGAACGGCCGGCCAGCCAGCGCTCCACCTCATCCAGCACGGTCAGAACTCCCTGTCTCGGCATCGGGTGCGGGACGGATGCGCACGGGCGCGCGGGCCCCGCCCGGCGCCCGATTCGTCATCCATCTCGCGTTTCGGACGGCTGTCTCAACCGCCCTTCCCTTCGGTTACAGTCTTGAACAACGCGGATGACCGTCGCATGTCGGGGTCGTTCCGCGCACAAACGCCCGGGTGCGCCGCAAGGCCCCCGGAGCCATACCGCTCATCCAGAGGGGCAGAGGGACACGGCCCGTTGAAGCCCCGGCAACCCTCCAGTCGGTACTCGCGATCTGCGCAACAGCAGCGAGGCCCCGGCTAGGGAAGGTGCCAATTCCGTCTCGCGGCGAAGTGCGCCGTGGGGAAGATGAGGAGAAAGGGCCTCGCCATCATGGCTTCACAGTCTGCTACCCCCCTCTCGGTCGACCTCGGTCCCGCCACCGCGCTGTCCTGTCGCGAGTGTGGCACCCGCTTCGAGCTCGGCCCGCTCTTCGCCTGTGCCGAGTGCTTCGGCCCCCTCGAGGTGGCGTACGAGCTGCCGCTGGGCGACCCGGAGACGCTGCGCAAGCGCATCGAGGCCGGCCCCGAGAACATCTGGCGCTACGCCCCGCTGCTGCCGGTCCCCGCGGACGTGGCCGCCAAGCCCAACCTGAACCCCGGCTTCACCAAGCTCGTCGACGCCCGCAACCTGGCGGCCGAGCTGGGCGTCACCGGCAAGCTGTACGTGAAGGACGACTCCGGCAACCCGACGCACTCCTTCAAGGACCGCGTCGTGGCGATCGCCGTCGAGGCGGCCCGCGCCTTCGGCTTCACCACCCTCTCCTGCTCCTCCACCGGCAACCTGGCCGGTGCCGTCGGCGCCGCCGCGGCCCGCGCCGGCTTCCGGTCCTGCGTCTTCATCCCGCACGACCTGGAGCAGGGCAAGGTCGTGATGGCCGCGGTCTACGGCGGCGAGCTGGTCGGCATCGAGGGCAACTACGACGACGTCAACCGCTTCTGCTCCGAGCTCATCGGCGACCCGCTGGGCGAGGGCTGGGGCTTCGTCAACGTCAACCTGCGCCCCTACTACGGCGAGGGCTCCAAGACGCTGGCGTACGAGATCTGCGAGCAGCTGGGCTGGCAGCTGCCCGACCAGATCGTCATCCCGATCGCCTCCGGCTCCCAGCTCACCAAGATCGACAAGGGCCTCCAGGAGCTCATCAAGCTCGGCCTGGTCGAGGACAAGCCGTACAAGATCTTCGGCGCCCAGGCCGAGGGCTGCTCGCCCGTCTCCACCGCCTTCAAGGCCGGTCACGACGTGGTCCGCCCGCAGAAGCCGGACACCATCGCCAAGTCCCTGGCGATCGGCAACCCGGCCGACGGCCCGTACGTCCTGGACATCGCCCGCCGCACCGGCGGCTACGTCGAGGACGTCAACGACGAGCAGGTCGTGGACGCGATCCGGCTGCTCGCCCGCACCGAGGGCATCTTCGCCGAGACGGCCGGCGGCGTGACCGTGGGCGTCACCCGCAAGCTGATCGAGGAGGGCCGGCTGGACCCGACCCTCACCACGGTCGTCCTGAACACCGGCGACGGCCTCAAGACCCTGGAAGCGGTCTCCGGCACCGGCCAGACCGCCACCATCCGCCCGAGCCTGGACGCCTTCCGCGCCGCCGGCCTGGCCTCCTGACACCACCCCCAGCTCCTTAGGAAGGCGACAAGCCCATGAGCGTCAACGTCCGCATCCCCACCATCCTGCGCACCTACACCGGCGGCCAGGCCGAGGTGCCCGCCGAGGGCGCGACCCTCGCCGAGGTCATCGAGTCCCTGGAGAAGTCCCACCCGGGCATCGCCGCGCGCGTCCTGGACGACGCCGGCAAGCTGCGCCGCTTCGTCAACGTCTACGTGAACGACGACGACGTGCGCTTCGAGGGCGGGCTGCAGACGTCGACGCCGGACGGCGCGGGCGTCTCGATCATCCCCGCGGTCGCGGGCGGCTGCTGATACCGCCACCCGGCGGCCGGGTTTGCACCGGCCCCGAATATGCATTTGAATCGCCCCCTCCGGATAAACGGAGGGGGCGATTCTGGTTGATTGGGCGCGGTAGGGTTGGGGTAGTCCCCTTCGCCATTCATGCCATGCGCATATGAGCGACCCCCGTCAGGGGCGACATCGGGTCAATGTCCGTGCACCGTATGGGCTGTTGGCGCGATTTATCCGGCCCGACTTGCCCGAGGATGCCGGGAATTTTCAGGTTATTGAAGGATTCCCACCTGTCCTGAATTCTCGTCGGAATGACCTGTTGCAGACAGCGTCGGTGCAGATACATTCAGCCGCGGTCGGCGCGTTACGGCGCAGGGTCTGACCCGGGTCCGCGAAGTGCGGCCCCGCGCAAGGGCCAGTAATAGGGGAGTTAGGCATGGCTCAGGGCACCGTCAAGTGGTTCAACGCGGAGAAGGGCTACGGCTTCATCGCGGTCGACGGTGGTGCGGACGTCTTCGTCCACTACAGCGCGATCCAGATGGACGGCTACCGCACCCTTGAAGAAGGTCAGCGAGTCGAGTTCGAGATCTCGCAGGGCCAGAAGGGTCCGCAGGCGGACATGGTCAAGCTCGCCGTCTGACGCACGGCGCGATCGACCGGCACGCATCAACGCACGAGGGGCCCGCATCCCGACAGGGACGCGGGCCCCTCGTGCGTGTCCGGGCCGCCGTGCGCCGGGGCGCGTCGCCGGGGGCCCGGGGGCCTGACCTGGGACGGGCCCCGGAGGGGTCCGAGGAGTGGTCCAAGCCGCTTGCACTCGAGGGGGTCGAGTGCTAATCATTGGCGTTAGCACTCTCCGGGTGAGAGTGATAAAGACGAGGATCGGGTCGGTGAGGCCCGCGAGCCTGCGGGGCAAGGAACCGCAAGGCCCGCAGGCCGTCCGTCGCGGGCGCTGGCGCGGTCCGGAGCAGTCCACATTCCCCTGACGCCGCAGCGGCGTACGGGGGGAACCCAGTCCTGGAGGACCACTTCAGATGGCCAAGATCATTGCGTTCGACGAGGAGGCCCGGCGCGGCCTCGAGCGCGGCATGAACCAGCTCGCCGACGCCGTCAAGGTCACCCTTGGCCCCAAGGGTCGCAACGTCGTCCTTGAGAAGAAGTGGGGCGCCCCCACGATCACCAACGACGGTGTCTCCATCGCCAAGGAGATCGAGCTCGAGGACCCGTACGAGAAGATCGGCGCCGAGCTGGTCAAGGAAGTCGCCAAGAAGACGGATGACGTCGCCGGCGACGGTACGACCACCGCGACCGTCCTGGCGCAGGCGCTGGTCCGCGAGGGCCTGCGCAACGTCGCCGCGGGCGCCAACCCGATGGCTCTGAAGCGCGGCATCGAGAAGGCCGTCGAGGCCGTCTCGGGCGCCCTGCTCGAGCAGGCGAAGGATGTCGAGACCAAGGAGCAGATCGCTTCGACGGCCTCCATCTCCGCCGCCGACACCCAGATCGGCGAGCTCATCGCCGAGGCCATGGACAAGGTCGGCAAGGAAGGCGTCATCACCGTCGAGGAGTCGCAGACCTTCGGTCTGGAGCTCGAGCTCACCGAGGGCATGCGCTTCGACAAGGGCTACATCTCGGCGTACTTCGCCACCGACATGGAGCGTATGGAGGCGTCCCTGGACGACCCGTACATCCTCATCGTCAACTCCAAGGTCAGCAACGTGAAGGACCTCCTTCC
This sequence comes from Streptomyces sp. NPDC089919, assembly GCF_040684615.1. Taxonomy (NCBI): domain Bacteria; kingdom Bacillati; phylum Actinomycetota; class Actinomycetes; order Kitasatosporales; family Streptomycetaceae; genus Streptomyces; species Streptomyces sp. NPDC089919. The sequence goes on along the minus strand of NZ_JBFBGK010000007.1, from coordinate 3,799 downwards.
GCTGCTGGAGAAGGTCATGCAGTCCGGCAAGCCGCTGCTGATCATCGCCGAGGACGTCGAGGGCGAGGCCCTGTCGACCCTGGTCGTCAACAAGATCCGCGGCACCTTCAAGTCCGTCGCCGTCAAGGCCCCGGGCTTCGGCGACCGCCGCAAGGCCATGCTCGGCGACATCGCCATCCTCACCGGTGGCACGGTCATCTCCGAGGAGGTCGGCCTCAAGCTCGAGAACGCCGGTCTGGACCTGCTCGGCCGCGCCCGCAAGGTCGTCATCACCAAGGACGAGACCACCATCGTGGACGGCTCCGGTGACAGCGACCAGGTCGCCGGCCGCGTGAACCAGATCCGCGCCGAGATCGAGAACTCCGACTCGGACTACGACCGCGAGAAGCTGCAGGAGCGCCTGGCGAAGCTCGCCGGCGGTGTTGCGGTCATCAAGGCCGGTGCCGCGACCGAGGTCGAGCTCAAGGAGCGCAAGCACCGCATCGAGGACGCCGTGCGCAACGCCAAGGCGGCCGTCGAGGAGGGCATCGTCGCCGGTGGTGGCGTGGCGCTCATCCAGGCCGGTCACGTCTTCGAGAAGCTCGAGGCCGACCTGGTCGGCGACGAGGCCACGGGCGCCGCGATCGTGAAGCTGGCCCTCGAGGCCCCGCTGAAGCAGATCGCCGTCAACGCCGGCCTCGAGGGCGGCGTCGTCGCGGAGAAGGTGCGCAACCTCCCGACCGGTCACGGCCTGAACGCCGCGACCAACGAGTACGTCGACCTCGTCGCCGAGGGCATCATCGACCCGGCGAAGGTCACCCGCTCCGCCCTGCAGAACGCCGCCTCCATCGCGGCCCTGTTCCTGACCACCGAGGCCGTCATCGCCGACAAGCCGGAGAAGGCCGCTGCGGCCCCGGGCGGCATGCCGGGCGGTGACATGGACTTCTGATCGGCCCCTGGCTCCTCGCGGAGGCGGCTGATCGGTGATCCGCAGCAGTACCCGAGGGCGGTGTCCCTTCCGGAGACGGAAGGGACACCGCCCTCGGGCGTTGGGTGGGTACGCGGGCCGGTGGTGGGCCTCAGGCGGTACGGGCCTTAGGCGGTACGGGTTTCGGCGGTGCGGGCGAGCAGGTCCGAGAGCAGGGCCTCGCCCGCGGGCCAGGGGCCGAAGCCGGCGTCGGTGTTGAGGTGCCCGACCGCGCCCGCGTCGACGAAGTCGGCGCCCCAGGACGCGGCGTACCCGGCGGCCCGATCGAAGCCCATCCACTGGTCGGTGCGGCTGCCCACCAGCACCGCGGGGAAGGGCAGCGGCTCCCTCGGTACCTGCCGGAAGCCGTACAGCTCGGGCTGGTCGACCAGGTCCACGTCCGGCGGGGCCACCAGCAGCGCGCCGCGCACCGGGGCCGCCGGGCCGCGGGCCGCCCAGTGGGCGACGGTGGTGCAGCCCAGGCTGTGCGCGACCAGCACCGGCGGTTCGGCGCAGGCCGCGACCGCCGCGTCCAGGGCCGCCACCCAGTCGTCGAGCTGCGGCAGGTCCCAGTCGGCCTGCCCGACCCGCACCGCGTCCGGCAGCTCCTGCTCCCAGCGCGTCTGCCAGTGCCCGGGCCCCGAGTTCCCCCAGCCGGGGATGATCAACGTAGTCATGCCGGGATTCTGGCACCGGGGGCTGCGGGGCCCGCACGGGTGTTCACAGTGCGGTCAGAGGGCGGTCAGGATCTGCGGGCCCGCGTCGGTGATCGCGACCGTGTGCTCGATGTGCGCGGCCCGGCTGCCGTCGGTGGTCAGCAGGGTCCAGCCGTCCGGGGCGGTGCGGTAGTCCACCCCGCCGCCCGCCATCAGCATCGGCTCGATCGCCAGGACCAGGCCGTGCCGGAGCCGGAGGCCGCGGCCCGGGCGGCCGTGGTTGGGCAGGTGCGGTTCCTCGTGCATCTGCCGGCCGATGCCGTGGCCGCCGAGGTCGGCGGGCATCCCGCAACCGGCCGCGGTGGCCGCGCTCTCCACGGCGTGCGAGATGTCCCCGGTGCGGTTGCCGACCACGGCCGCGGCGATGCCCGCGTCCAGCGCCCGCTGGGTGGCGGCGACCAGTTCGGTGTCGCCCGGGCGCGGGGTGCCGACGCTGAAGGTGATCGCCGCGTCCCCGGCCCAGCCGTCGAGCAGGGCCCCGCAGTCCACGCCCAGCAGGTCGCCGTCCCGCAGCCGGTAGTCGGTCGGGACGCCGTGCACCACCGCGTCGTTGACGGAGGTGCAGATGACCCCCGGGAACGGCACCGGGGCGAAGGCCGGCTGGTAGCCGAGGAAGGGGGAGGTGGCCCCCGCCTTCGCCAGCACCTCCCGCGCGACCCCGTCCAGCTCGCGCAGCGAGACCCCCACCGCGGCGGCCTCCCGTACGGCGGCCAGCGCCTGCGCGACGACCCGGCCGGCCTCGCGCATCGCGGCCAGCGCCGCGTCGTTCTTGATCTCCACCATGTCTGTGGCTCCCCTCCTGGACCCAATTACAATACCGGTATTAGTATCACGGGCATGGTGAGGACCCCTTTGACCCCCTGGGAGCGCCGTCGCGGCGAGTGCTTCGGCGTGCTGCTGCGGCAGGCGCGCGGGGCGCGCAGCATGGCGGACGTCGCGGCGGCGGCCGGCGTCTCCGCCGAGACCCTTCGCAAGATCGAGACCGGCCGCGCCCCGACCCCGACCTTCTTCACGGTCGCGGCCCTGGCCGCGGCCCTGGACATCTCCCTCGACCGGCTCGCGGTGGCGGCGGCGGAGGCCGCGGCGGCCGACGAGGCCCCGGCCGAACCGCTGTCGGCTTGACCGCTGTCGGCCTGACCGGTGTCGGCCCTGACCGCTGCCGGTCCGGCCGGTGCCGGTCCGGCCGTGACCCCCGGTTTGAACTCCTGCCCCTGCTCATGACTGGACCCGTGCCCGTGGTGACCGAACGACCCTTCGTCAAGATCTGCGGCCTGCGCACCGAGCACGACGTGGACGTGGCCGTCCGCGACGGTGCCGATGCGGTCGGCTTCGTCTTCGCCGCCAGCCCCCGGCAGACCGACGCGGCCACCGCGCGCCGGCTGGCCGAGCGGGTGCCCGCGCACGTCCTGACCGTGGGCGTCTTCCGCGGCCAGCCGGTCGAGGAGGTGCGGCGGCTGACGGAGGAGAGCGGATTGCGGGGCGTCCAGCTGCACGGTGAGGAGGGCCCGGAGTTCTACGAGGCGCTGCGGGCGCCGGGGCGTACGTTGCTGCGGGCGACCTCGCGGGCGGCGGCGCGGTGCGGGGAGTACGGCGAGGACCTGCTCCTCATCGACGCGCCCGACCCGGGCTCGGGCAAGCCGTGGAACTGGGCCTCGCCCGAGTTCACCCCGCCCGCCGGCCGCTGGCTCCTGGCCGGCGGCCTGACCCCGGCCAACGTCCACGAGGCCCTGTCCGTGACGGGGGCGTGGGGGGCCGACGTCTCCAGCGGCGTCGAGAGCACCCGCGGCGTCAAGGACCCGACCCTGATCACGGCCTTCCTGCGGGCAGCCCACGGCACGTCCTGACGGCCGGCCGTCCCCTTACCAGCCGCGCCGGCGTTTGAGGCGATCGTCGCGGAGCGGCGGTGCGGGCCCGGGCTGCGCCCGGCTACCCAGCCTCGCCGGCGTTTGAGGCGACCGTCGCGGAGCGGCGGTACGGGGGCTCCGGGGGCGGCCGCCCACCGGTTTCGGGAAGGGGCGGGGTGGGGTCTGGCTCCGCGCAGCGGCCGGGCCCGGGCCCGGAACCCGGGGGGGGGGGGGGCGCGGGGGGGGGGGGGGGGGGGCGGCCCCCCCCCCCCCGCCCCCCCCGGCCGCGGCCC